>CAYZDB010000294.1:0-4085 GCA_964476985.1 uncultured Acidobacteriota bacterium
CCGCGGCGGGTCCGGATCACCGTGACGCGCGACCGCTGGCCCGACCTCGTCCAGAAGCTGGCAGCGGCCGGCGTCACCGGGACGGCGCAGTTGCCGGCGCCGCCGGAGTGGGCGGACTGCGCGGCGGTCAACGTCTCGGTCCCGGACGCCCCGCCGTCCGCGCCCGCCCCGCCGCCACCGGGCGCCGTCCCCCCGCCCCCGTCCGCGCCCTGACGCCCCCGCGCAGGAACGGCCCCGGCGCTCCCCGCGATGCACCCGCTCGACCTGCTCCTGCTCGCCGTCGGCCTGGCGATGGACGCCTTCGCGGTCGCGGTCTCGTGCGGCTTCGCCTTCCAGCGGCGCGAGCACCTCGGGGCGCTGCGGATCGCGCTGTCGTTCGGGCTGTTCCAGGCCGCGATGCCGGTCCTGGGCTGGGCCGCCGGGCTCTCGGTGCGGCACCAGATCGAGACCTGGGACCACTGGATCGCCTTCGCGCTGCTGGTCGTGATCGGCACCAAGATGATCCGCGAGGCGATCGTCTCGTGGCGGCAGGAGAAGGCGATGGAGCTGCCCGACGCGGTGACGCTCTTCGGGCTCTCGGTCGCGACCAGTATCGACGCGCTGGCCGTCGGGCTGTCGCTGTCGTTCCTGCAGGTCGAGATCGCGACGCCGGCGCTGGTGATCGGGCTCGTGACCTTCGCGATGTCGTTCGCCGGGATCGTGCTGGGGTTCGAGCTGGAGCACCGCCTGCGCGGCCGCTGGCGCCGGGACATCCAGGTCGCCGGCGGCGTCATCCTGATCGCGATCGGGACCCGGATCCTGATCCAGCACACGATCGGCGCCTGACGGGCCCCCGGCGGGGGGCGGGGCTGCTCCGTCCGGCCCGGTCCGGCATAATCCCCCGGCACCCGTCGCCTTTTTCCCAGGAGGTTCCATGGATCGTGCCGTCCGTCCGGGCCGCCGGGCCCTCGTCCCCGTTTTCGCCCTCGCGCTGGCCCTCGCCGCCGCGCCGGCCCTCGCGCAGGACCTGGCGTCGTTCGAGAAGCGGCTGACCGAGCACCGCCTGCCGAACGGCCTGACCTTCCTGATCTACGAGCGCCCCGGCGCGCCGGTCGTGTCGTTCTACACGCACGTCGACGTCGGCGCGGCCCAGGAGGTGCCGGGGATCACCGGCATGGCGCACATGTTCGAGCACATGGCCTTCAAAGGGACGACGGTCATCGGCACGACCGACTGGCCGGCCGAGAAGAAGGCGCTCGACCAGGTCGAGGCGGCGTGGGACGCGTTCTACGCCGAGCGGACGAAGGTCGGCGGCGGCGACCCGGCGAAGCTGAAGGAGCTGGAGAAGGCCTTCAAGGACGCCCAGGAGGCCGCGGACAAGTACATCGTCAAGAACGAGTTCGGCGACATCATCGACCGCCAGGGCGGGACCGGGATGAACGCCTCGACCGGCTCGGACCAGACCAACTACTTCTACTCGCTGCCGGCCAACAAGGTCGAGCTGTGGGCCTACCTGGAGTCCGAGCGCTTCCGCGACCCGGTCTTCCGCGAGTTCTACAAGGAGCGCGACGTCGTGATGGAAGAGCGGCGGCTGCGCACCGAGAGCCAGCCCACCGGGCGGCTGATGGAGCAGTTCCTGGCGACGGCCTTCGTGGCCCATCCCTACAAGCAGCCGGTCGTCGGCTACATGAGCGACCTGCAGTCGTTCTCGGCCACCGACGCCAAGGCCTTCTACGCGAAGTACTACGTCCCGTCGAACATCGTGATCGCGATCGTCGGCGACGTGAAGGCGAAGGAGATCATCCCGATCCTCGACCGCTACTTCGGACGGCTGCCGAAGGGGGACAAGCCGGACCCGCTGCGGACGGTCGAGCCCAAGGCGATCGCCGAGAAGACGGTCGTCAAGCTCGACAAGTCGCAGCCGGTCTACCTCGAGGGGTACCACCGTCCCGCCGCGACCAGCCCGGAGGACGCGACCTACCAGGCGCTGGCCGAGGTCCTGGGCACGGGCCGGACCTCGCGCCTCTACCGCAGCCTGGTGCGCGACAAGAAGGTCGCGGTGCAGGCCTCCGTCTTCTCGTCGTTCCCCGGCGGGAAGTACCCGGCGCTGATGGTCTTCTTCGGCATCCCGGCGCCGGGGCGGACCAACGAGGAGGTCCAGGCCGCGATCCGGACCGAGATCGACAAGATCAAGAGCGAGCCGGTGACCGACGAGGAACTGGCGATGGTCAAGTCGCGGGCCAAGGCGGGGCTGGTGCGCGGCCTGCAGAGCAACATGGGGATCGCGCGGCAGCTCGGGATCGCGCAGACGATCTACGGCGACTGGCGCGAGATGTTCACCGGGGTGGCCGAGATCGACAAGGTCACCAAGGACGACATCCAGCGGATCGCGAAGGCGACCTTCGTCCCGGAGAACCGGACGGTCGCGATGATCGTCAACGAAGACGCCAAGACGGCGAAGAACTGAGGAGGGGACGACGATGCGAACGACCACCCGGACGCCCTTCCCCGCGCTGAAGCTCGCGGCCGTGCTGCTGCTCGCCGCGGCCGCCATCCTGCCGGCCGCCGCCCAGGCCAAGGCCTGGTCCGACATCAAGTACCCCGCGCTCCCGCCCTTCCCGATCCCGAAGCCCCAGGTCGTCGACCTGCCCAACGGGATGAAGGTCTTCCTGCTCGAGGACCGCGAGCTGCCGCTGATCTCCGTCACCGCGATGGTTCGCGCCGGCGCCAACTGGGAGCCGGCCGCGAAGACCGGGCTGGCCGGGCTGACCGGTTCGGTGCAGCGCACCGGCGGCACCGCGAAGATGACCGGCGACCAGATCGACGACTTCCTCGCGGCCCGCGCCGCGTCGGTCGAGACCTTCATCGGCGACGACGCCGGCAGCGCCTCGATGGACTGCCTCAAGCAGGACTTCGACGCCGTGCTGCCGATCTTCGCCGACGTGCTGCGCCGGCCGGCCTTCGCCCAGGACAAGCTGGACGTCGCCAAGGTCCAGGCCAACGCCGGGATCGCCCGCCGCAACGACAACGTCGGCGGGATCACCAGCCGCGAGATCGCCAAGCTGGTCTACGGCGCCGACTCGCCGGTGGCCCGCCAGACCGAGTACGCCACGATCGCCGCGATCGCGCGCCAGGACCTGGTCGACTTCCACGCGAAGTACTACCACCCGAACAACGTCTACCTGGGGGTGGTCGGCGACTTCGACAGCCAGGAGATGCTGGCCAAGCTGCAGGCCGCCTTCGGCGACTGGCCCAAGGGGCCGGCCTTCGACGGCGGCCCGGTCCCGTACCGCACGGCGCCGAACCCGGGCCTCTTCTTCATCGAGAAGAGCGACGTCAACCAGGCCAACATCGTGCTGGCCGAGCTGGGGATCGAGCAGAAGAACCCCGACTACTTCCCGGTCCAGGTGATGAACGAGGCCTTCGGCGGCGGCTTCTCGGCGCGGCTCTTCTCCAATGTCCGGTCGAAGAAGGGGCTGGCCTACAGCGTGCGCGGCGGCCTCGGCGCCGACTTCCTCTACCCGGGGATGTTCCAGGCCGGGCTCCAGACCGCGTCGTCCAACATGTCGCGGGCGATCGACGCGATGAAGTTCGAGATCAACGACCTGGTCGCCAATCCGCCCAGCGACGACGAGATCCGGCGCGCCAAGGAGTCGATACTGAACTCCTTCATCTTCAACTACGACTCGCGGCGCAAGATCCTGGCCCAGCAGATGAGCTACGCCTTCTACGGCCTGCCGGCCGACTACCTGGAGACCTACCGCGCCAACATCGAGAAGGTGACGCGCGAGGACGTGGCCCGCGTCGCCAGGAAGTACGTCAAGCCGGAGAACCTGTCGGTGCTGGTCGTCGGCAAGGCCGCCGACTTCGACAAGCCGCTGGCCGAGCTGGGGACGGTGCAGACGCTCGACATCGCGATTCCGCCGCCGCCGGCGACGGGGCCGAAGGTCGAGAAGTCGGCGGCTTCGCTGGCCGCGGGGAAAGCGGCCTGGCAGCGCGCGGTGCAGGCGATGACCGGCGGCAAGCCGTTCGCGCCGGCGGCGCTCGAGACGGTCTCGTCGATCGCGCTGACCCAGCCGATGGCGATGACGCTGAAGCAGACCTCG
>CAYZDB010000295.1:0-4083 GCA_964476985.1 uncultured Acidobacteriota bacterium
GGCTCAGTTCTTCGCCGGGCGCTTGTAGAGCGAGGCGACCTCCCGGGCCGTCAGCGCCCGGTCGTAGACCTTCACCTCGTCCAGCCGCCCCACGAAGCCGTTGCCGATCAGCAGCGGGTCGTCGTTCAGGGCCGGCGTGACGGTCTGCCACTCGAGCTTCTTCAGCCGGCCGTCGAGGTAGATCCGCAGCAGCGTCCCGTCCCAGGTCACGACGACCTGGTGCCAGATCATCCGGTCGAAGCCGTGCGAGCTGATGTCGTTGCAGCTCGCGTCCGCGCCGTCGCCCAGGCAGAAGGACGCGGAGACGAAGGCCGGGTCCTCGAGCGCGAGCGCGTAGTTGCAGTCCACGCCGCTCCCGCCGGCCAGGCACTTGCCGATCAGCTGCCCGCCCGCCCCCTCGTTGGAGTAGCGGGCCCAGGCCTGCAGCGTCCCCTCCGTCGCGAGGTCGAGGTCCGGGTCGTCGGGGATTTCGATGTACGAGTCGCCATCGAACAGCAACCCGCCGCCCCGGGCGCCGACGCCCCACTCCGCCGCCTCGATCAGGCCGTCGTGGCCGTTCCCGGTCTCGTCGAAGGCGGTCCGGCCGATCTGCTCGTCGAAGCTCCACGCGGCGACCAGGCTGTCGCGGATGTCGTTCCTGTTGACTCCGCGCGCCTTGCCCGGCGTCATCTTGAAGTCCTCGACCGCCGGGTCGATCGGACGGGTGCCCTCGTACCGGATGCTCTTCACGACCTGCCGGATCGTGGCGTGCGCCTCCGACAGGAGGACCTCGCTGCTGCAGGCGAAGCGCAGCTGGAGGTCGCGGAGCGCGGCCGTCCCGTGCTGGATGTACGGGAGCTCGGTCTCGGCCGCCGACTGCGCGCGGTAGTAGTTGCCGTAGAGCGGGCCGCGGTCGAAGGACTCGATGCGCGGCTGCAGCGCCTTGCGCCGGCGCCAGATGTTGGGCGCGATCTCGCGCAGCGTGACCCGGATCGACTGCTGGTCCGGCTTCGGGTAGAGCGAGCCCAGCATCAGCTCGATCTCGGCCTGGAACCGGTCGCGCCCCGAGTCGCGCTCGAAGCCCAGGACGAGCGACTCGCCCAGCTCGACCGGATCGAGTTCGTACTCGACCCAGTCCAGCGGTACGCAGTAGCTCAGCGTCCCGATCCCTTCCAGCTCGAGCGCCCGGACGGAGCCGTCGACGCAGTAGGACCCGCCTTGCTGCGCGTGCGCCGGAGCGGCGGCGGCGAGCGCCGCCAGGGCGAGCAGGGCCGCCGACGCGACCCGGGACAGGCTGAATCGTCCGAACATGGCCGGTTCCTTCCGATCGAACGGTTGGCCCCGTACCCCCGGGAGCGAGTGTCTAACGCCTCCGGCGGGACGGCAAGCTGACCCCGCGCGGCGGGACGAAGGGCCCGCCCTGGGCGGCCTGCATCGCCTCCCACAGCTCGCGGTCGCGCAGCGCCCGGCGGGCCGGAGCGGCTGGCGCCGAGGCCGCGGCCGGAGCGCTGCCGTCGGCCCTCCCGGCCCCCGCGGCCGGACGGCCCGGGGCCAGCGCGGCGGGGTAGCGGCTGCGCCGCCGGCCGACGCTTTCGAGGAACGAGTGCGGCACGAACCCTTCGAGCTGGCGCCGCGGCAGCTTGCGCCCCAGCACCTTCTCGATCTTCGCCAGCTCGCGCTCCTCTTCCGGCGCGACCAGCGTGAAGGCCTCGCCGGTGAGCTGCGCGCGCGCGGTGCGCCCGACGCGGTGGACGTAGTCCTCGGCCTGGCGCGGCACGTCGACGTTGATCACGGCCGACAGCGCCTCGACGTCGATCCCGCGGGCGGCGACGTCGGTCGCGACCAGCACCTGGTAGCGCCCCGACTTCAGCCCGTCGAGCGCCTCCAGCCGCTGGCCCTGCGAGCGGTCGCCGTGGATCCGCGCGCAGCGGATCCCCTCGCGCTCGAGGAAGCGCGAGACCTTCTCGGCCCGGCTCTTCGTGCGGCAGAAGGCGATCACGCTCTTGTGGGCCTCGCGCCGCAGGAGTTCGGCCAGCAGCGCCGGCTTCTCCTCCTGGCGCACCGGGAAGACGCTCTGCTCGATCCCGTCGGCGGGGCGCGTCTTCTCCTGCAGCCGGATCGTCACCGGGTTCCGCAGGATGTCCTTCGAGAGCTTGACGATCGGCGGCGGCAGCGTCGCGGAGAAGAGCAGCGTCTGCCGGGTGCGCGGGACGGCGTCCATGATCCGCCGGACGTCGGGCAGGAAGCCCATGTCGAGCATCCGGTCGGCCTCGTCGAGAACCAGCACCTCGACGCCCGACAGGTCGGCGTAGTCGTAGCGCAGGTGGTCGAGCAGCCGCCCGGGGGTGGCGACGATCACGTCGGCGCCCTGCTCGAAGGCGCGCGCCTGGGGGTTCATCGGCACGCCGCCGTAGATCGCGGCGCCGGCCAGCGGGGTGTGGATCGCGAGCCCGGCCAGGTGGTCGGAGATCTGCACCGCCAGCTCGCGGGTCGGGGTGAGGATCAGGACGCGGGTGGTGCCGCGCTCTTTCGGCAGCAGGCGGTGCAGCAGCGGCAGCACGAAGGCCGCCGTCTTGCCGCTGCCGGTGGCCGCGCTGGCGATCAGGTCCTTCCCCTGGAGGAGGATCGGGATGGCCTGCGTCTGGATGGGGGTGGGAGCTTCGAAACCGACGTCCGCGATCGCCTGGAGCAGCCGCGGATCCAAACCAAACTGTTGAAACGACACGATATACCGTTCTTTCCCGGGCGAGCTCCAGCGGTTCTGGAGCGGGGGCGCCCGTGCTTTGCTTCCGGCTGGTTTCTGGGGGGTTCGCGCTCTCTAGGACGGGTCGCCGGAATGAATCGCCCCTGCGCTCTCTTTGATTTCTCAGGGCGAGCATCGGATCGGGGCCCGGCTTTGTCAAACCCCGGGGATTCGACGAGTTGACCGTCCCGTTCGCGATATGCCGCTCGCGAGATTGGCTTACTTTGCTTCTTCCTTTTGTTTGTCTACAGAGTATACCTCCCGCCACAGTCCCTTGACCTGGGGTCAACCACTTTCGGGGGAGGCGGGTATGACGGGGATGACGCGTCGGTTTTCCTCCGGGCCTGGCCCGGTGCTGCTCTGTGCCCTCTGCGCCCTCTGGGCGAGCGGCCGGTTGGAGGCGAGCACGACCGTTCCCGGCGGAACGATCTCCACCGACACCACCTGGACCGTGGCCGGGGCGCCCTACATCGTGACCGGCGACCTGGCGATCCAGGGGACCGACGGGGCCGACGCGGTGACGACGCTGACGATCCAGCCGGGCGTCGAGGTGCGCTTCGCGAACAACGTGACGCTGTTCGTCGGGGGCACCAGCGGCTCACCCGGCGCGCTGGTCGCGGACGGAACCGTCGGGCCCGGTGCGCCGGCGACGATTCCGTTCACCAGCGACGCCGCCAGCCCCACGCCCGGCATCTGGCGCGGGATCCAGCTGCGCGCGACCGCGCACGCGTCGACGATCCTGAAGCGGGCGAGCGTGAACTGGGCCGCCGCAGGGGGATCGACCGGCGCGCTGTACGCCAATCACAGCGTGGCGAACACGATCGTGATCGACACGGTGCAGTTCCTGAACTCCGGGAACTACGACCTCTACCTGAACAACGGCACGCTCGACGTCCGGAACGGCACGCTGCAGTCGTTCTTCTACGCCAACAGCACGGCGCGTGCGACCTGGACTGGCAACACCTTCCAGAGCTGGGGCCAGCGCAAGTCGCGCGCGAGCGCGAAGGACACCGGGCGGGTCGTCGGTGGCGGGAACGTCTTCCAGCCGGTTTCCGGTGCGGTGCTCCAGGTCCTGTCCGACGCGAGCACGAACTACGTCACCGACGACGCCACCTGGAGCACGGCCGCAGGGCCGTTCGAGCTGACGGGCGATCTCTTCGTCTACGGCACCGACGGCGGCGACGGCGTGACGACCCTGACGCTCCACCCGGGAGTCGAGCTGCGCTTCCCGGCAGCGAGTCAGCTCTACGTCGGCGGCACCGCCGCCGGCGGCCAGCTGCCCGGGGCGCTCGTCGCCGATGGGACCGTCGGGCCGGGCGCGCCGTCCCGCGTCAAGTTCACCAGCAGCTCGGCCTCGCCGA
>CAYZDB010000296.1:0-4061 GCA_964476985.1 uncultured Acidobacteriota bacterium
TGGAACGCGGCCACCGCTCGCGCGGCGTCGTCGTGGACCTCGAGCACCCGGACGAGCTGCGTGATCCGCAGCGTCTCGGTCACCCGGCGATTGGCCGCGGCGAGCTTGAGGTCGCCCTGCCCCGCCCGCAGCCGCTTGAGCGCCGCCACCATCTCGCCCAGCCCGGAGCTGTCCACGAAGTGGACCTCGCCGAGGTCGAGCACGATCCGGCGGGCGCCCTGCTCGATCGCGCGATCGAAGGCCGCGCGCAGCACGAGGTCGGGGCCGCCGACCTTCAACTCGCCGCGGGGCCGCAGCACGGTCACTTCCCCGCGACGCTCGACGCCGATCTCCATCGCCGCCTCCCCGCCGCCCTTCACCCGCGCCCGCCGGGCGCGAGCACCCTCCGCTCGAGCTCCGCCGACGGCTCCCCCCGGCGCTCGAGCGTCTCGAGCACGTGGCCGGTCTTCCGGGCCCCGCGCACCGAGAGGCAAAGGTGTTCGGCCTCGATCCTGACCACGACCGAGCGCGGACGCAAGCGGGCCGCCAGCCGGTCGGCGATCTCGGCCGTCAGGGCCTCCTGCAGCGTCAGCCGCCGGGCCAGCGTGTCGACCAGCCGGGCGATCCCGCCGATCCCGACGTGGGAGCGGTCGGGCACGAAGCCGACGCTGGCCTGGCCGCGGAACGGCAGCAGGTGGTGGGCGCAGACCGAGACGAACCGGATCCCGTGCAGGACGACCGGTCCCGCGGCGCCGCCGACCGCCACCGGCTCGAGGTGCGCGTCGGGGTCCTCGCCGTACCCGGCCAGCAGGTCGTCGGCGAAGGCCGCGGCGACGCGGCGGGGGGTCTCGCGCAGCAGTTCCTCCGGCGCCAGTCCGCTGGGGCACGCCGACTCGACGCCGAGCCCCTCGAGGAACTCGCGGATCCCGCGCTCCATCCGCTCGCGGTTCACGCGCCGGCCCCGCCCGGCGAGTGCTCGCCGCGGTAGAAGCACGACGCCCCCTCGACCTCGAACATCTCGAGCGCGGTCAGCCCCGGCAGCGCCGGCTTGAGCTGGTCCCAGATCCAGACCGAGATCCACTCCGCGGTCGGGTTCTCGAGCCGGTCGTTCCAGTGGCGGTGGTCGACCAGGTCCAGCACGCGCTCCTTGACCACCAGGTCGAGGTCGCCGAAGTCGATCACCATCCCGGAGTAGCCGTCGATCGGCCCCTCGATCTCGACGATGAAGCGGTAGCTGTGGCCGTGCAGGCGCGAGCAGGCCCCGGGGTGGCGCGGCAGGATGTGGCTGGCTTCGAAGCGGTACTCGCGGCGCAGTCTCATGGCGAGAGGTGCTCCTTCCCGAGCGTGACCTCGACCCCCACCGAGTCGACCATCCCGTCGAGCACCGGCGTCTCCTTCTGCACCGAGACGCGGACCTCGTCGCAGCGGAAGCGCTCGAGGATCTCCTGCGCGATCCGCACCGCGAGCGTCTCGATCAGGTGGAAGGAGTTCTGGCGCCCGACCCGGATCACGATGTCGTGGATCTCGCGGTAGTCGACGGTGTCCTCGATCCGGTCCGTCCCGGCCGCCTTCTCGATGTCGGCCTTCATCGCGATGTCGACGCGGTGGCGCACGCCGATCTGGCGTTCGAGCTTGGTCAGGCCGTGGAAGGCGTGGAAGCGGATCCCGTTGACGGTGATGCGGCCCTGCATCGCGGCGCTCCGGCAGCCTCGGGGGTGAGGCCGGGCGAGGCTACCCCCCGGGTCCGGCGGGGGCAAGCCGCCCCGCCGGTCTGCTATCGTGATGGGTCCGGACGGTCCCGATGAGCTCTCCCACCGCCGAACCCGAAGCGCCCCCCGGGTTGCCCGCCGATCCGGGCGAGTCCCCGGCCGGAGCGTCGCCGCGTCCCGCCGCGGCCACCCCGCCTCCTGCGGCCGCGCCCGGCGCGATCGAGCGCTGGTTGGCGCGGCGGGTGCTGGACGCGCTGGCGGGGCTCGAGCGCGGCCGGCTGGAACTCCGGCTTCCCGACGGCTCGGTGCGGCGCTTCGGCGCGCGCGAGGACGCCGGGGCGCCCCCGTCCGGCCCCCAGGCCACGATCGACGTCGGCGCCTGGGCCTTCTTCCCCCGCGTCGCGCTGGGGGGCGACCTCGGCTTCGCCGAGTCGTTCGTCGACGGCGAGTGGACCACGCCCGACCTGGCCGCGGTGATCTCCCTGTTCATCGCCAACGAAGAGGTGCTGGCGGGCGAGGCCGGCACCCCCAGCCTGCTGCGGCGGGCCGCCGACCGGCTCGACCACCTGCGCCGCCGCAACACCCCGGGCGGCTCCCGCCGCAACATCCGCGCCCACTACGACCTGGGGAACGACTTCTTCCGGCTCTTCCTCGACGACACGATGACCTACTCCTGCGGCCTCTTCGAGCGCCCCGGCGAGCCGCTCGAGACGGTGCAGCTGCGGAAGATCCGCCGGATCCTCGACAAGGCGCAGCTCGAGCCGGGAATGCACCTCCTCGAGATCGGCTGCGGCTGGGGTTCGACCGCGCTGACCGCCGCCCGCGAGTACGGCGTGCGGGTGACGGGCCTGACGGTCTCGGAGGAGCAGCGCGCCTGGAGCTCGGCGCGGATCCGTGAAGCCGGGTTGGAAGATCGGGTCGCGATCGAGCTGTGCGACTACCGCCACGCCCGCGGCTCGTACGACCGGGTCGTCTCGATCGAGATGCTCGAAGCGGTCGGGCACGAGTACTTCGGCGCCTACTTCGCCGCGGTCGACCGGCTGCTGGCGCCCGGCGGCCGGGCCGTGATCCAGGTCATCACGCTCCCCGATCAGCGCTACGAGGGCTACCTCGGGCGCGTCGACTTCATCCAGAAGCACGTCTTTCCCGGCGCCGTGATCCCGTCGCTGACCGCGCTGTGCGAGGCGATGACGCGCGCCTCGGACCTCGTCGTCGAGGATCTCGAGAACATCGGACCGCACTACGCGCCGACCCTGGCCGCCTGGCGCCGGCGTTTCCTCGCGCAGGCCGCCCAGCTGGAGCAGCTGGGGTTCGACCGGCGGTTCCAGAGGACCTGGGAGTACTACTTCGCCTACTGCGAGGCGGGGTTCGCCTCGCGCTACCTCAACGACCTGCAGCTGGTGCTGACCCGCGCCGGCCTGCCGGCGTTGCCGAGGACCGGAAGATGAGCGCAGCCGTCGGCTACATCCGCGAGAACCGCCAGCGTCACCTCGACCAGCTCCTGGACCTGCTCCGCATCCCGTCGATCAGCACCGACCCCGAGCTCGCCGGCGAGGTCCGCCGCGCCGGGCAGTGGGTCGCCGACCGGCTGCGCGGCGCGGGCTGCACGCGGGTCGAGCTGTTCGACACCCCGAGGCACCCGATCGTCTACGGCGAGTGGCTCGGCGCGCCGGGGGCGCCGACGGTGCTGGTCTACGGCCACTACGACGTCCAGCCGGTCGACCCGCTCGAGCTCTGGACGACGCCCCCCTTCGAGCCGACCCTGCGCGACGGGAAGATCTACGCCCGCGGCGCCTGCGACGACAAGGGGCAGATGATCATCTACGCCAACGCGCTCGAGGCGCACCTGAAGACCGGCGGGACCTGCCCGGTCAACGTCAAGTTCCTGATCGAGGGGGAAGAAGAGGTCGGCTCCCCGTCGCTGGACGACTTCCTCAAGGCCCACAAGGACCTGCTGAAGTGCGACGCGGTGCTGGTCTCCGACACCGGTTTCTTCGCCAAGGGGGTACCGTCGATCACCCACGCGCTGCGGGGCCTGGTCTACCTCCAGGTCGACCTCTACGGCACCAAGTCCGACCTGCACTCCGGCAGTTTCGGCGGCGCGGTGATCAACCCGGCCTTCGCGGCGGCGCAGATCGTCGCCGGGCTGAAGGACCTGAACGGCAAGATCAAGGTCCCCGGCTTCTACGACAAGGTCCGCAAGCTCTCCGCGGCCGAGCGCAAGGCCTTCGCCTCGCTCCCCCACAAGGACACGAAGTACAAGAAAGAGCTGGGGGCGCCCGAGCTGTTCGGCGAGAAGGGGTTCACGACGCTGGAAAGGACCTGGGCGAGGCCGACGCTGGAGGTCAACGGGATCTGGGGCGGCTTCACCGG
>CAYZDB010000297.1:0-4045 GCA_964476985.1 uncultured Acidobacteriota bacterium
GGGGGGGGGGGGGGGGGGGGGGGGCTGGGCGGGTACGGGCTCCCGCCGGGGGCCGCGCCCCGGGTATCGGCGGCACGGGGGGCGCGGGGGCCGCGGGCGGCACGGGCGGCACCGCCGCGACGGGTGCAGCCCGGGGGGGCGGCGCGGCCTCGATCGGCGGCTCGGCGGGGGCGGACGGGACGGCCCCGGGTGCCGGTGGGGGGATCGGCACGCCGCGCTCGCGCAGGGAACGCAGCTCGCCGCGCAGCGCAGCCACCTGGTCCAGCAGCGCGCGCTGCTCCCGCTGAAGGCGCCCGGTCCGGACGAACGCCGAGACGGCCAGCACCACGACGAGAACCGGCAGCCCCAGGGAAAAGAGGCCGACCAGGACGAGCAGACCCGACTCGATCATCCAGCCCCCCGCGCCGCTCGATTATGACGCGGCTGGCCGGAGGGGTGGCAGGAGGGCCGGTGGGTGGCGGGCCGGGGGCCTTCCGGCGCGCTACACCAGAGCGACCACCGCCGCCCGCGCCGCCCGCGCCGCCAGGATCGAGGTCACCTCGCCCAGCGCCTCTCCCCCCGGGCCGACCAGCGGCACGCAGGAGAGCTTCAGGTCGAGTCGCGTCCCCGACCGGATCTGCCGGCCGGTGACCTCGACCTCGAGCGTCGCGCCGGACTCGATCCGGGCCCGCAGCTCGCGGCGGTACTCGTCGCGCTGCTCCTCGGCGACGGTCGGGTTGAAGGTCCCGATCGCGTCCTCGGCGCTCCAGCCGAACAGCTTCTCGGCGGCGCCGTTCCAGGCGGTGACGGTGCCGGCCGCGTCGCAGGCGATCACCGGGATCGGGATGCTGCGGACCAGCGCCTGGTAGGCGGCGGTCAGCTCGGTCGCGCGCCGGGTCGCCGCTTCGAGCCGCTCCTCGGCGTACTCGCGGTCCTGCGCGGCCAGCATGGCGCGCCGCGCCTCCTCCGCGCAGCGCCGCTCGGTCTCCTCGACGCGCTGGATCGTCTCTTCGAGCCCCTGCTCGACCTCGGCCAGCTGGGACTGCAACCGCTCGGCCTCCTGTCGCGTCTCGTGCTGGCGCAGCTGGAGCGCGTGCAGCTCCCGCTCGGTCCGCTCCAGCTGTTCCTCCGCCTCGCCGAGCCGGATCTCGGTCCCGTCGGCGCGCGACGTGGCCTGGGCGGTTTCGGCGCAGGCCGCGGCCACGCGGTCCTCGGCCTCGCGCACCCGCTCCTCCGCGCGCTGCACCGGCCGCAGGTCCTCGATCGCGACGAAGACGCGCGCCAGCGATCCGTTGTAGCCGGCGGGGGTCGTGACGCGCAGCCGGACGGGGCGGGGCTCGCCCGCGAGCGTCCGCTGCCGGGCTTCCAGCTCGAACCCGGTGCTGCCCGCGGCGAACTGGGCCAGGGCGGCGGCGAAGACCTCGCGCTCGCCGAACGCGGTCCAGGTCCCGAAGGCCTCGGTCAGCTCGTCGGCCGACCCGCTGCCGTAGAAGGAGAGGGCGGCGTCGTTGACCGCGACCGGCTGGATTTCGCCGGCGCAGAGCGGGGTCGCCTCGGGGTTCTCGTCGAGCCAGGCGCGCAGGTCGATCACCCCTTCGCGCCGGCGCGCCTCGAGAAAGCGCGCGACGCCGGAGAGGTCGAGCTCCCAGGTCGGGGTCGCCGAGTGCGACAGCAGCGAGCGGTAGCGCAGGCGCGCGTCGTGCAACGCCGCCTCGTGCAGCCGGCGCGCGGCGGCGACCGCGGCAGCCTGCGCGGCGCCGCGCACCAGGCGCGCCAGGGTGCGAGGAGACAGCTCGTCGGCCGCCAGGTGCTCGACCTGCGGGTCGCCGTGGGTCCAGGAGGTGAGCAGCGGCTCCACGTCGCCGCCCGCGATCACCAGCGGCACGGTCGGGGCCCCGGCCCGCAGCCGCGCCAGGGCCGCTGCCGGCTCGCCGTCGAGCAGCCCGTGCTCGACGATCACGAGGCCGTACGCGGCGCCCGACACCCCCTCGATCGCCGCCTCGAGCCCGTCCACCCGGGTCAGCGGCAGGTCGAGCGCGGGCAGCTGTTCCAGCGCCTGCTGGACCAGGAAGGCGAGACTCGGATCGACGGCGGCGAGCAGCACGGGAAGGCGCGGGTTCGACACGGGACCTCCAGCGTCCGGCGCCGCGGTGCGCGGGCCGGCCCAAGGGGAAGTTGGTGCCCGGGAGGGCGCCGCGCCATCGGCCGGAACCGGGCGGGATCCGCGCGGGTCCGGGAATCTCCGCCATAGGGGACATAACATGAAGCCATGAACGAGTAAGCCGCGCGTGACGCGGTGTTGACCCGCCCCCCGCGAGGCGCGATCCTCGCGCTCCCTTGAACCCGGCCCCCCCGCAGGATCCGCCCCCGCAGGCCGTCCCCGGCGGACGGCGCCTGGCCCGCCACGCCGGCCTCGTCTCGACCGCGACCCTGCTCTCGCGGATCCTCGGCCTGGTCCGCGACCAGCTCTTCGCTCTGCTCTTCGGCGCGACCAACGTCGCCGACGCCTTCGTCATCGCCTTCCGGATCCCCAACCTGCTGCGCGACCTCTTCGCCGAGGGGGCGCTTTCCGCGGCCTTCATCCCGACCTTCACCCACGCCCTGCACAACCGCTCGCGGGAGGAGGCCTTCCGGCTGGCCAACCGGCTGATGACGACGCTGGCCGTGCTGCTGGTCGGCATCGTGCTGGCGGGAGAGCTGTTCGCGCCGCAGCTGGTGGCCCTGATCGCGCCCGGCTTCGACGCGATCCCGGGGAAGAGCGAGCTGACCGTCTCGCTGACGCGCGTGATGCTGTGGTTCCTGCCGCTCGTCTCGTTCGCGGCGGTGATGATGGGGATGCTCAACGCGCTCGACCGCTTCTTCCTCCCCGCCTTCGCGCCGGCCTGTTTCAACATCGTCGCGATCGGGGCCGGGATCGGGCTGTGGCTCGTCGGCTTCAGCCCGGTGACCGCAGCGTACGGCTGGGCGGTCGGGACGCTGCTGGGCGGGGCGGCGCAGGCGGTGGTCCAGCTCCCGCCGCTGCGGCGCGAGGGCTGGCGCTTCGCGCCCGAGCTGGACGCGCGGTTCCGGGACCCGGCGATGCGGCGGATCGCGACGCTGATGGGGCCGGCCACCGCCGGGCTGGCGGCGACGCAGGTCAACATCTTCGTCAACAGCATCTTCGCCAGCCAGCAGGCGGGGGCCGCCTCGTGGCTGCAGTACGCCTTCCGCCTGATGCAGCTGCCGCTGGGGCTGTTCGGCGTCGCGGTCGGGACGATCGCCACGGCCGCGCTGGCGCGCCGCGCCGCGGCGAACGACCGCGCGGGGATGGGCGAAACGACCCGCCAGGCGCTGCGGCTGGTCGCCTTCCTGACGATCCCGGCGTCGTTCGGGCTGGCGGTGCTCGCCCGGCCGATCATCCGGCTGATCTACGAGCGCGGCGAGTTCGGCGCGACCGACACGGTGGCGACGGCGGCCGCGCTGCTGTTCTACGTGATCGGGCTGTTCGCCTACTCGTCGGTCAAGGTGCTGGCGCCGGCCTTCTACTCGCTGGGCCGGGCCCGGGTGCCGCTCGCCGCGTCGGTCAGCGCGGTCGTCGCCAACCTGGTGCTCAACGTCGCGCTCTACCCGGTCCTGGGATACCGCGGGCTGGCGCTGGGGACGGCGGTCGCGGCGATCGTCAACTTCCTGGTGCTGGCGGCGGCGTTCCAGCGCGGCGTCGGCGGGCTCGGCGAGCGCGGGCTGTGGCTCGCGGTGGCCAAGGTGACGGCGGCGTCGGCGGGGATGGCACTGGCGGCGTGGGGCGCGTGGCGCGGGCTCGAGGCCTGGATCGGCAGCGGCGACCTGGCCCGGAACGGGCTCGACGCGCTGGTCCCCGTGGCGGCCGGGATCCTGGCCTACGGCGCGCTGTGCAGGCTGCTGCGGGTCCGGGAGCTGGACGACATGCTCGCGTTCCTCCGCCGCCGGCGCGGGCCGTGACGCGGAGCCGAGGAGCACTCCGATGACGAGCGTGACGAGAAGCGTGGGGACCTTGCGGCGCGGGCTCGCCTGGGCCGCGCTGCTGGCGCTCGCGGCGCCGGCCGCGCCC
>CAYZDB010000298.1:0-1346 GCA_964476985.1 uncultured Acidobacteriota bacterium
GGTCGACGTGGCCGGCCCGGCCGACCGCGCGCGCGGCGTCCGCACGCTGGCCCTCGCCCACGCCAGCCTCTCGGTGACGGGCAACTCGGAGCGCGGGATCCAGGCCGGCGGCCGGCGCCGCGGCCACGTGCTCGACCCGCGCACCGGCCAGCCGGTCGAGCGCGACGCGGCGCTCGTCGTGATCGCGCCCACCGCGACCGCCGCCGACGCGCTCTCGACCGCGCTCTTCGTGCTGGGCCCGGGGCCCGGGGCCGAGGCGGTCGTCCGCGACGCCGCCGCGACCTTCGAATTTCTGAACGAGGAGACACCCGATGTTCCGTGACCGCTTCCACCGCGTTCTCATCCCCCCCATGCTCGCGCTCGCCGCCGCCACGCTGCCGCAGTTCGCGCAGCAGGCGCCCGCGCCCTCGCCCGAGGAGCTGGCCAACCAGAAGCGGATCGAGGAACTCGAGCGCAAGCTCGCGGTCCTGGCCGAAGAGCTGCAGGCGCTGCGGGCCGGCGAGCAGGCCGAGCAGACGCCCACCCCGGCCCCCGACCAGCCCGCACCGGAAGGGGCGACCGGCCTGGCCCCGGCCGCGTCCAAGGTCTACGCCAAGCAGCGCGGCGTCTCGATCGGCGGCTACGGCGAGATGATGTACGAGAACTACGACGGCACGCGGGACGACGGCGCGCCGTCCGGCACGCGCGACCAGGTCGACCTGCTGCGCGCCGTGCTCTACTTCGGCTACAAGTTCAACGACCACATCGTCTTCAACTCCGAGATCGAGTACGAGCACGCGACGACCAAGGACGGCAAGGGCGAAGTCTCGGCCGAGTTCGCGTACCTCGATTTCCTGTTCAAGGACTACTTCAACGTGCGGGCCGGGCTGGTGCTCGTGCCCGTCGGGCTGGTCAACGAAATCCACGAGCCGCCGACCTACCTGGGCGTCAAGCGGCCCGGTGCCGACACCGTGATCATGCCCACGACCTGGCGCGAGCCGGGCGTCGGGGTCCACGGCGAGTTCGGGCTGTTCAGCTATCAGGCCTACCTGCTCGACGGACTCGACAGCAAGGGGTTCACCGCCGCGTCCGGCATCCGCAACGGCCGGCAGTCGGGCGCCAAGGCCTCGGCCGAGGACCTGGCGGTGGCGCTGCGGCTCGACCTGACCGGCATCCCCGGCCTGCTGGCCGGCGTGTCGTTCTACCAGGGCGATTCCGGTCAGGACCGCACCGTCGACGGCGCGCCGTTCGACGGCACGGTCACGCTCTACGACGTCCACGCCGACTGGAAGTGGCGCGGCCTGTGGATGCGCGGCGTCTGGTCGTCGGTCGACGAGGTCGTGTCGAAGCTCGAGCTCCACTCGGCG
>CAYZDB010000298.1:1356-4023 GCA_964476985.1 uncultured Acidobacteriota bacterium
CGCTTCTTCCTCGAAATGGGGCCATTTAGCTAACAGGATCGCCGCTTGCAGGGTCTTGGCGGTGTAGACATCGACGACGCCGAAGAGATCAGCATCCAGAACGGCCAGGCGATCGGCTCCGAGCTGCAGGGCTGGTACGCGGAGGCCGGGTACGACGTGCTGTCGCTGCTCGACGCCGGCAAGCAGTCGCTCTACCCTTACGCGCGCTTCGAGCGCTACAACACGCAGAAGGAGGTGGCTGCCGGGTTCCAGTCGCAGGTGACCGGCGCCAACGACCGCACCGCGACCAGCTACGGGCTGATGTACCTGCCGATCCCGCAGGTCGCGATCAAGGCCGAGTACCAGGACCTGAAGAACGAAGCCGGCACCGGCGTGGACCAGTTCAATGCCTCGATCAGCTATCTCTTCTGAACGGTCGCGGCGCGCCGTCGCGGCGCTCCTCGCGCTGGCCGCGCTGCTCGCGGCCGGGGCGCGGAGCGCGGCCGCGGGAGTGCTGCAGGGGGCCGAGGAGGCGCTCGTGCGCGTCTTCCCCGCGCCGCTGACCGTCGCGAAGAAGACCGCCTTCCTCGACGCGGCGCAGGCGGCGCGGGCCGAGCAGCTCGCCGGCCAGAAGCTCCCGAGCAAGGTCGTCGCCTACTTCGCGGCGACGGATCCTGCGACGGGGAAGCCGGCGGGCTGGGCCTATCTGGACACCCACATCGTGCGCACGTTGCCCGAGACGGTGCTGATCGTGCTCGACGCCGCCGGCGCGGTGAAGCGCGTCGAGATCCTGTCGTTCAACGAGCCGCCGGAGTACATGCTGTCCGGACCCTGGCTGGCGCAGCTCCAGGGCCGCAAGCTCGACGCGGAGCTCCGGCTGCAGCGCGGGATCCGGACGCTCGCCGGGGCCACGCTCTCGTCGGTCGCGATGACCGACGCGGTGCGCCGCGCGCTCGCCCTGCACCAGGTGCTGGAGGCCGCGCCGTGACGACGACGCAACGCGCCGCGCTCTGGACCGCCGCGCTCGCGGCCGGCGTCTCCGGCCTCGCCTACGCGGGGATGAAGTACCTGCTGCCGCGGACCGACCCGTTCTCGGCCTACGGCCACCCGCTGCAGCCGCACGCGCTCAGGCTCCACGTGCTGGCGGTGCCGGTGCTGATCTTTGTCGTGGGCTGGGTCTACGGCGCGCACGCCCAGTACCAGCTGCGACAGGGGGAGCCGCGCGGGCGGGCCAGCGGCCGCGGGATCCTCGGCCTGACGCTGGTCCTCGCGCTGTCCGGCTACCTCGTCCAGGCGTTCGCCGACGCCGCGTGGCGTCCCGCGGCGGCGTGGGTCCACGGCCTCTCGGGCGTGGTCTTCGTGGCGGCGATGGCGGCGCACGCGCTGGCGGGCCGCCGGGGCCGGGCCGCCGACCGGTCCGGCGACGGGGCTGGCGACCGGGCCGCCGACCGTGCCCGCGACCGGTCCGACGACCGGGCCACCCCCCCGGCCGGAGGGCCGCGCCGGCCCGGCTACCTGCGGCCGATCGCCTTCCCCAGGCCCGCCGGCGCCGCCCCGGCCCCGCCGCCGGAATCCCCGCCGGGCGGGCCGGCCGGCGCCTGCGGGGGCTGCACGGGCTGCGGAACCGCCCTGGGGGCGCGCACTTCCGCGGCCCGGGAGACGGCTGGGAGCCCGGCCCTGTCGCGAGCTAATCGCGAGTAGCTCAACGGTTCGCCTCCGGCCGGGCCGGACGCTAAGATCGACCTCCCCCGGCCCCGGCCTCCCGCCCGGGGCGCACTCCGGAGGCGCAGGTCCCCATGAGCGTTGCGAACTTCCCCGACGGCGGGCGGCACCGGCCCCCGGCCTCTGCCAAGCCCCTCTGGCTCCGCCTGGTCGACGGCATCGGCAGCGTCACGTTCGGCGTCTCGACCATGATCGCGCTGCTCGTGTACTCGTGGCTCGGCTCGGCGGGACTGCAGCCGTTCTACGACTGGTTCCCGCGCCAGAGCTTCGAGCTGACCGAGATGGAGTGGTTCAACTGGTGGCCATTCCACCTGATCTGCGTCCTGCTCGCGCTGTCGCTGATCATCGTGACGATCCGCCGCATCCCGCTCAACCTGCCGAACCTGGGGGTCTGGACCGTCCACGCCGGCGTGCTCGTGCTGATGCTCGGCTGCGTGATCTACTTCGGGATGAAGCGCGAAGGAGACATGGCGGTCTACCGCCGGCAGGCGATCGTGCAGCTGCCGGGCGGCAAGCCGGTCGCCCTGACGCTGCAGCCCGACGCCCAGGTGATCGTCGGCGGCGGGGACCGCGTCTACCGCGTCTCCGTGGCCGATCTCAACTCGAACTACGAGCTGCTCACCGGCAACGACAAGGGGAAGAAGACCCTCTCCGCGCAGCTGCAGTTCCAGCCGCTGTCCGGCGGCGGGCAGCCCTTCATCCGGCAGCTGCTCGTCGGCTACCCCGAGTACACCGAGGACGTCGTCCCCGGCCAGGGTCGCGCGATCAAGCTGCTGGGGAGGAAGCTGATCGACGACAGCGTGCAGGTGACGCTCGACTACGCGCCGAGCGACCGGATCTTCCTCTACGATCACCCCGCGCTGATGATCCGGACGCCGGGCTCCTCCGAGTGGAGCGAGTTCGCGATCCGCGGCCTGCCGCGCTACCGCGAGTACGTGGCCTCGCCCGACGCCGCCTTCGTCGGCG
>CAYZDB010000299.1:0-4008 GCA_964476985.1 uncultured Acidobacteriota bacterium
AACTGAAAGGCAATGATCGCCTCACGGTCTTCTCGCGCCGCCCCCGCTCCGGTCGTAGATCACGGCCGAGAGCTGCCACGCGCCGGGAGGCACCGGCCGGACCGCCTGGAAGCGCAGCCACGGGTCGCCCGGGGCCGGGGCCGGCTCGGGCACGAAGGCGTCCTCGGGGATCGCCAGCGGCACCGCCGCCGCCGCGCCGCGCGGCCGCAGCTCGGCGGCGACGGCGAAGCGCTGCGCCAGCCCGACCGCGCTGCCGTCCCAGGCCGGGACGAGGCGCTGGCGCGGCAGCGCGACGGTGATCGCCAGCAGCGTCTCGCCCCCCGGCCCCGACTGCAGGTGGAGCGCGCCGGAGGCCTCGTAGGAGCCCAGGAACTGCTCCGATTTCACGATCGCGTCGAGCAGCTCGCGCTCGCTCGGGATCTCCTGCAGCCGGGCCAGGTCCATCGCCGTCCCGAGGTTCCCGTTGGCCCACGGCACCTGGTCGATCAGCCGGTCGACCGCCCCCGGCAGCGCCTGGTCCGCCGGCTTGAGCATCGTGAAGGACGGGCTGGCGAAGCGCGCGCTGTCGGACAGCAGCCAGTCCTCGTCGGCGGTGCGGACGAACGGGATCGCGGTCACCACGCGGTTCGAGGCGTTGGCCAGGCCGTAGTAGATCCAGCGCATCATCCCCCGGGCGCCGGCGTGGGCCCCGGTGTCGTAGTTCTCGTCCTTCTCGACGTCGTCCGGGGGGCCGAGCAGGATGTAGATCTTGCCGCGGTCGGTCTTCCAGCCGGGCTTGCCCGAGCCGGTGAACTGCCCGTTCGCCTCGGCCACGCGCCGCCAGAACCCCAGGCGCGCCTCGTTCTGCGGGGTCCGCGGGTCGGGGTCGCGCCGCTCCCAGAAGTTCCGGATGAAGGCCACCCGCTCGGGCGCGGTCTCCAGCGAGCGGAAGAGCCGCACCTCGCTGCGGGTCATGAGGTATCGGACCGGCCCCTCGTTCCAGTCCCGGGTGGCGTCCTCGGTGCCGCCCTTCGCCGCCCGGGCGAGGCCGAGGGCGCCCAGCGTCGCCACCAGGAGCAGCGCCGCGCAACAGATTCGGCCGTGGCGGTTTGACCCCCTGTGCGCCATCAACCTAAGATATCCCTCCTCTGCGGTTACCGCAGGGCAGGAGGTTCGTCTCGATGCACCCGGGCCGTCGCCCGCCGAGCTCCACCGCCGCCGTTCTCGCCGCGGCGATCCTGGCCGTGCTCCTCGCCGCGCCCGGCTGCGGCCGGGGCGGCCTCAAGGGCCGCACCCCCGACGAGCGGTCGATCGCGGCCGCGGAACTGGGCGTCAACGGGGCCGACGAGAACGTGCCCGTCCTCGTCGCGGCGATCGAGACCGAGCCGGACGTCGTGCAGGCCAGCGCGATCACCGCGCTCGGCCGGATCGGCACGCCGGCCGCCGTGGCCGCGCTCGCGAAGTTCGCGAACAGCGAGGTCACGCTCACGCGGCGGGCCGTCTGCCAGGCGCTGCAGGACGTCATGCCGGCGGCCTACCCCGACGCCGCGCGCGTGCTGGTCGGGATCGGGCAGAGCACCCTGCCGAAGGGGCCCGGGAACGACCCCAACATGGAGGTGCGGCGCGCCGCCGTGACCTCGCTGGCGGTGATCCAGTCGCCCGTCTCGGCCGAGTTCCTGATCGACCGCGCGGTGAACGACCCCGAGGAAGGGATCCGCAACGCCAGCGTCAAGACGCTCGGCCGGCTCAAGGAGCCGCGCGCGGTCGACGCGCTGGAGCAGATCTACACGGTCGACGACGAGAAGAACCGCGCCTGGGCGATCGAGGCGCTCGGCGAGATCGGCGACCCGCGCGCGGTGCCGACCGTGACGAAGGCGCTCGCCGACTACCACGGCGTGACCCGCGGCAAGGCGGCGTGGTCGCTCTGGCAGCTGCAGAAGGCCGACTGCGTGCCGGCCGTGCAGCAGGCGCTCGCCGTCGAGCAGGACGACCTGCCGGCGATCGTGATGGCCCACGTGCTGGTGCTCGCCGGTCAACCCCAGGCGATCGAGTACCTCGAGGACCAGCTGATCCGCGGGCGCACCAACATGGCCCGGGCCGAGGCCGCGCGCGCGCTGGGCGAGGTCGGCCGCAAGGAATCGGTGATCGCGCTCGACCGCGCCTTCCGCGAGGATCGCGACGGCCTCGTGCTGCGCGAATCCAGCCTCGCGATCCAGAAGCTGTTCGAGAAGTATCCCGGAAGCCAGTCCCTCGTCACGCCGCCGCCCGGCAGCTGACGCCGCATCGCGCCGAGGAGGGCCCGATGGCACTTTGGGGAAGGAAGGAACCGGAGGCGGACAAGCCGCCGTCGCCGGCCGCAACCACCGAACCTGCAGTCCGGCCGGCGACGCCCGCCGCCGTCCCGGCCGCACCGGTACCAGCCCCCGCCGCCCCGCCGGCGGGGTCGCCCAGAGGAGGCACGCACATGGAGGGTCGCAGCGCGACGATCGGACCGTCGATCCACGTCAAGGGCGAGTTGATGGGCAACGAGGACCTCGTGATCGAGGGCCGCATCGAGGGGATCGTCCGCCTGCGCGATCACCACCTGACCATCGGCAAGTCGGCCACGATCCTGGCCACGGTCGAAGCCAAGTCGATCCGCGTCGAGGGGAACGTCCAGGGCGACGTCCAGGCCTCCGAGCGCGTCGAACTGGCGGCCGGGAGCTCCGTCGTCGGCGACGTGACGGCGCCGCGCGTGTCGATCGCCGACGGCGCCCGGTTCAAGGGCAGCGTCGACATGGACAAGGGCGGCCCGCGCCCCGCTGCTGCCTCCGCGTCCCCCGCAGTGACGCCAGCGGCCGTCCCGGCCGGGGCGGGGAAAGCGCCCGGCAGCACCCCCTGAGGCCGTGAGCCTCTTCGGTATCGGCAAGCGCCCGGCGCCGCCGCCCGCCCCGCAAGCCCCGGGGCGCGCGCGGCCACCCGGGTCCCCGGCCCCGGCGGCGGGCGTTTCGACCCGCCCGCCGGCGTCGGAGCCCCCTGCCGCCGACCCGGCGCGCTCGCCGTCGCGGGCGATGCCGCAGCTGCTCGAGAGTGCCGCGCGGCGGAGCGCCGCGGGGCGTCCGCCGCGCGGCCGGCGGGCCGGGCCGGGCTCCCCGGCCCCCATGGATGCGATCGCCGGCGCCGGCTGCCGGCTGACGGTCGAGGGGGAGTTCTTCCCGGAGCTGCCGCTGTCCTACCCCGACGACCGCTTCGACCTGGTCCTCGGGCTCGACGTGCTCGACCTGCTGCCCGACGACGCGGCGCGGGCCCAGGCCGCCGAGTGGGCCCGCGTGCTGGCCCCGGGAGGCACCCTCTACCTGGTGGCCCGGCGCGACGCCTCGCAGGTCCCGCCGCTGGTGCGGATCGACGTCCACCCCGACGGGGCGCTGGCGATCCACCCCCTCGGTCCGCGCCACCCCCTGGTCCAGCCCCGCCAGAACCGCGAGTTCGAGGTGCTGGTCCGCCCCCTCGCCGTGCACGAGATTTCCCTGCGGCGAGACGGCCTGCGCGAGATCCTCTGTCGCAAGTAGGGGATCGGTCCGCGGGCCCGCCCGGGAGATCCGGATGAACCGCGGTCACAGTGCCCTCCTGGTCCTGGCCCTCACGGCGTGGTCGGTGCCCCTCGCCTGGTCGGCGCCCCCCGCCGAGGGGGTCGTGCTGCAGCTCCACGACGGGCCCTGGCGCGCCACCGCGCGGCGGCCCTCGGAGCTGGCGCCGGCCGCTCCGGGCGCACCGGAGCGCTTCGCGCTCTGGCTCCCCGGGCGCGCGGTGGACGCCGCCGAGCTGCAGCGGCTGGCGGGATCGGGGCTCCGCATCGTCGAGCCCTGGGACGCGACGGCGTTCGTGGTGGCGCTCGACGCCCGCGCGGCGCAGCTCGCCGCCCTCCCGCCGGAGAGCGCGCTCGTCGAGCTGCCGCCCGGCGCGCGGCGGGTGATCGGGAGCGTCGCAGGGACGGAGGACGCGCCGCCGCGCGTCGATGTCCATGCAGGTGCCGACGAGGCGCAGCGGCAC
>CAYZDB010000300.1:0-3993 GCA_964476985.1 uncultured Acidobacteriota bacterium
CGCCGGCCCCCCGCCGCGGCCTACCGCGAGGTGGCGCTGGCCGGCCTCGCCCCCGGCGGGCGGCTCGACGGCGCGCGCGTCACGACGGCGCCGACCCGCGGGCGCGTGCGCCGTCGCGACGGGCGCTTCCTGTTCGAGAGCACGGAGCGCGGCTTCGACGAGGCGATGGTCTACTTCCACGTCGACCGCGCCATCCGCTACCTCGAATCGCTCGGCTACCGCGGCCCGCGCGCGATCTTCCGCGAGCCGGTTCCCGTGAACGCGCACGGGACCCGCGAGGACAACTCGTGGTACAGCCCGGCCGAGCGCAGCCTGACCTTCGGCACCGGCGGAGTCGACGACGCCGAGGACGCCGAGACGATCCTCCACGAGCTCGGTCACGCGATCCAGGACGCGATCTGCCCCGACTTCGGCCAGTCGGCGCAGGCCGCGGCGATGGGGGAGGGGTTCGGCGACTACTTCGCCGCCAGCTTCTTCGCCGGGCGCAAGCCGGAGCGCTTCCGCACCTCGGTCGCCTCGTGGGACTGCGTCACCGACACCCGTCACGATCCTCCCTGCCTGCGGCGCGTCGACGGGGCGGCGACCTTCGAGAGCTTCGACCCGGACGGCGACGAGCACGACAACGGCCCGATCTGGTCGGCGGCGCTCTGGGACCTCTTCGAGGCCGTCGGCCGCGAGGCCGCCGACCGGGCGATCGTCGAGAGCCACTTCCAGCTCGACGGATTTACGACCTTCGCGCGCGGTGCGCGCGCGATCCTGGACGCCGACCGGAACCTCTTCGGCGGGCGGCACCTCGCCGGGATGCGGCGCGTCTTCCGGCGGCGGGGGATCGGGCCGGTCGAGTAGCGCGCCGCGTCCGGGGCGCGCCCCCGGGGGAGGCGACGATGCAGGGAACGCAGTTTCTCGAAGAGGTCGCGGGTCGCCCGCCGTTCAGCAAGCTGCATCCTGCCGTCGCGGCCTTCTTCCGCGACTGGCTGGAGCACGAGAAGGTGCGGACCTGGCGGGGCCGGCAGGTCGTCAACGTCCACTTCCCTCCGTACCCCGGCCGGGCGTTCGACGCGCTGGTCGCGCAATTCGCCCGTCTGGGCGACGCGGCCGACGACTGGCTCTACTCGGTCACGCTGGCGGTGACCAACCGCTGTCACTTCCGGTGCTGGCACTGCTACAACGCCGGGCGCAGCGAGGACGACCTGTCGCTCGACGAGTTGCGGGCGCTGGCCCGGGAACTGCAGCGGCTCGGCGCGGTCCGGGTGACGCTGACGGGCGGCGAGCCGCTGCTGCGCGACGATCTCGAGGAGATCGTCGGGTCCTTCGACGACCGCACATCCCTGATCGTCGGGACGACGGGGGACGGCCTGTCCCCGGCCCGTGCCCGGCGTCTCGCCGGCGCCGGGTTGTTCGCGGTCGGGATCAGCCTCGACTCCGACGACGCGGCCGAGCACGACCGCGTCCGCGGGGTCGACGGCGCGTTCCGCATCGCGCTGGACGGGCTGGCGACGGCGCGGGCCGCCGGGCTCTACCCGTACGTCGTCACGGTCGCCTGGCGGGAGCTGCTGGAGCCGGAGCGTTTCATGCGCTTCATGCGCTTCGCGGGGCAATGCGGCGCCGAGGAGGTCCACCTGCTCGAGCCGAGCGCGACCGGCCGGCTGGCGGGACGCCGCGACGTGCTGCTGGACGCGACGGAGCGCCGCCGGATCCTGGAGTACCAGCGCGCCGTCGCGGCCGACGAATCGCTGCCGATCCTGTCGTCGTTCACCTACCTGGAGTCGGACACCTGCTTTGGCTGCGGGGCGGGGCTGACCCACGTCTACATCGACGGCAGCGGCGAAGTCTGCCCGTGCAACCTGGTTCCGCTCTCGTTCGGCCGGGCCACGGAGCGGCCGCTGCAGGAGATCCTGGCCGCGATGCGGCGGCACTTCGCGACCCCCCGCGGCTCGTGCGCCGGAAAGCTGCTCGCCCCCTTCGTGCCGGTCGCGGGGCAGCTCCCGACGCCGCCCGAGCTGTCGGCGCGGCTGTGCGAGGCGCACCTGCCGCCGCAGCACGCCGTGCCGCGCTTCTTCCGCGTCCGCGAGCAGGCGCAGGGCGCCGTCGGCGCGCCCGAGCTGCGCGCGGCCTACGACCGGGTCCACGGCGAGTACGACTCCTTCTGGCTGTCCGAGGCGGCGGCGCCGGTCGACGACCTCGTCCGCCGCCTCGGGCTCGTCGGCTGCGAGCGCGTGCTCGAAGCGGGCTGCGGGACGGGGTACGCCACGGCGCAGCTCGCGGCGCGGGCCGCCGAGGTGACCGCGGTCGACCTCTCGGAGGGGATGCTCCGCGAGGCGCGGCTCCGCCTGGTGGGGACCCCGGGAGCCCGGCGCGTCCGGTTCGTCGCGGGCGACGCGCTGGCCGCGCTCGGGGAGGCCGAGGGGCTCGACCTGGTCTTCTCCAGCTGGGTCCTCGGCTACATCCCGCTCCGCGCCTTCTTCGCCGCCGCCGCGCGCGCCCTGGCCCCGGCAGGGAGCGTCGCGATCGTCGTTCACCGCGACGGGTCGCCGGCCGAGCCGCTCGAGATCTTCGGCCGCCTCGTGGCCCGTGAGCCAGCCGTCCTGACGAGGCAGGTGGCCTTCGACTTTCCGCGCGACGCGGCTCACCTCCGCGAGGCGGTCGAGAGGGCCGGGCTGGTCGTGGAGCAGTCGTGGGAGGGGGCGATCGTCTTCCGCCTGGCCGGCGCCGAGGAAGCCCTCGAGCACCTGCTCAAGTCCGGGGCGGGGACCGCCTTCCACGACGCGCTCGATCCTGCCCACCGCGAGCAGCTGACCCGCGCTTTCGTGAAGGAACTGGCCGCGCGACACCCGGGAGGGCGAGTCGAGGTTCGCCACGACTTCCTCGGCTGCGTGGCCCGGCGCGAACCCCCCGGCGAGAGGAAGTTACGGGAAGTAAGAGGGAGTTAGGCTGCGTGGCCGACCTGGCCCGATGATGGTTCCTGCCAGCCGGGAGGTGTTGACGGCAGGATGGGGCCGCGGGTAGCCTCCGCTCGCCACAGGAGGCCGCCCCGCACGACCGGGGGAGGGATCCCTCCAACCTCAAACTTCGGAAAGGAGTCGTGTATGAACAAGCGCTTCCTGGTGCTCGTCGCGCTGCTGCTCGTGATGGCAGTCGCGCTCCCCGCGCTCGCCCAGTCGGATCGCGTCACCAAGCAGTCCGAGGTGACCTTCAAGGTCCCGACGATGGTCCCGGGCAAGCTGCTCGACCCGGGGACCTACTGGTTCCGCGTCGCGCAGACTGAAGGGAGCAACAACCAGCTGGTCCAGGTCATCGACAAGAGCACCAACAAGGTCGTCAAGACCTTCATGACGATCCCCCGCTACAACTTCCCCGAGCTGAAGACCGGGAAGGCCGACTTCGTCATGTTCGGCGAGTCCAACTGCACCCCGCAGGCGGTCAAGTTCTGGGCGCACCTCGCCGACCAGACCGCACTCGAGTTCATCTACACCAAGAAGGAAGCGGCCCAGATCGCGACCAACTGCCAGGAGGCCCCGAAGCCCGAGGCGGTCGTGGAGCAGGAGATCCCGGTCCCGGACGTGGTGATCCCGCCGCCGCCGCCGCCGCCGGCCCCCGTGGCCCCGCCGCCGCCGCCGCCCCCGCCGCCGCCGGCCCTCCCGAAGACGGCGACCGGCTTCGGCGACATCGCCCTGGGCGCGCTGCTGGCCCTGGCCGCCGGTCTCGCGCTGCGTCGCTTCACGGCGTAGTCCGCGCGCTGGTGTCATCATCGACGGGGCCCGGCCGAGATGCGGCCGGGCCCCGTTTCTTTTTCCGGAGCCCGAACCGGTCGTGACCCCGCCCCTTCGCCGCGGCGCGCGCTGGCTGTCCTGGTTGCTGATCGGCGCCGGGTTGCTGGGACTGGGCTACGTGGCGGGCAGCCTGGTCCAGATGAAGATCGTCCAGGCGCGCGAGCGGCAGGCGTTCGAGGCGCGCCGGTCGGCGTCCGCGGCGCCGCTCCCGAGCACGCTCCCC
>CAYZDB010000301.1:0-3993 GCA_964476985.1 uncultured Acidobacteriota bacterium
AGAAGATGCCCAACTGCACGTGCCAGGTGCGTGCGACCGAGTAGGGGAGCCACTCGGCCAGCGGGATCCCGTAGAAGCCGGAGCCCTCGACCCCGTAGTGCGCGGTGATCGCACCGACCGCCATCTGCACCACGATCAGCAGCGCGACGACCCAGAAGTACTTGAGGGTGGCGATCATCGATGGGGTCGGGCGCAGCGCCAGGAACGGGTCGGTGGCGGGGGCGGCGGCACCGGGCTCGTCCTCGTCGCGACGGCTCCCCTGGTACCAGACCAGCGCGCCGACGCCCGCCAGCAGCGCGATGAAGCTGATCACCGACCAGACCACGACCGAGCCCGACGGGCGGTTGTCGATCAGCGCCTCGGCCGGCCAGTTGGTGGTGTAGGTGATCGCCTGGCCGGGACGCTCGGTTCCGGCGGCCCAGGCGGTCCAGAAGACGAAGGCCCCGAGCTGGCGCCGCCGGTCCGCGTCGGGGACGGTGTCGGTCCTGATCGCGTAGGCGTCGCGCAGCCCGTCCAGCGCCGGGTCGCGACCGAACAGCGCGTCGTAGTGCGCCGCGACCGCGGCGATCGCGACGGCGCGGTCCGCGCTGACGGTGACGGTGTCGCGGGCCGGGTCGAAGGTGTTGGTCCGGATCTCGCGCTTGAGTCGCGCCCGGAGCACCGCCTGCCCGGCGGCGTCGAGCTTCGCGAAGGAGCCGGCCCCGGCCTGCCCGGCCCAGCGGTCGAGCAGGAAGACGAGCTCCCGGTGCACCCAGTCGGCGGTCCAGTCGGGCGCGACGTAGGCGCCGTGGCCCCAGATCGATCCGACCTCGTGGCCGCCCATCGACTGCCACACGTTCTGCCCGGCCCGGATGTCGTCCGCCGTGTAGAGGACCGTCCCGTCCGGGGTCACGACCCGCGCCGGGATCGGGGGGGCCTGCCGGTAGATCTCGATCCCGTAGTAGCCGAGCGTGGCGAACGAGAGCCCCACCACGAGGGCGAATGCGATCCAGAGCCGCCTGTTTTCCATCGGAACCCTCCGCGCGGTCCGAGCAATAAAGAGTTACGGACCGCGATATCCTGTATGCGAGAAGTGTACCTTCGGAAAACTGGATGTCAAGATCCTGAATGACCGGAAATCGGGACCCCGCCTAGCCTCCGGTCGGGGCGACCTCCGCCGACGCCGGGCCCGGCACCTCCGCGGCGTCGGTCCAGCGCGCGACCGCCGCCAGGAGCGCCCCGCGCTCGATCGGCTTGGTGAGGTAGTCGTTCATCCCGGCCGCCAGGCAGGCCTCGCGGTCGGAGGCCTGCGCGTGGGCGGTCAGTGCGACCACCGGCAGGGTGGCCCAGCGCGGCTCGCGGCGCAGCCGCACCGTGGCCTCGATCCCGTCCATCACCGGCATCTGGACGTCCATCAGCACCAGGCTCGGCTCCACTTCGGCCAGCCGGGCCAGCGCCTCCGCCCCGTTGTCCGCGGCGAGCACGCGGTAACCCGCCCGTTCCAGGATCGTCGTCACCAGTCGGCGGTTCACGAGGTTGTCCTCGACCACCAGCACCGGCCCCTCGCGCCGGCGGTCGGGGCCGGGCGCGCCGCCGGCCGGGGCCAGCACCGCCAGCAGCCGGGCTGCGAGTTCCGCGGGGGAGAAGGGGGCGACCAGCGGCGGGGCCGCGCCGGCGGGAGCTCGCGTCGCTCCCGCGGCCGGCAGGATCGGGACGATCCGGGCCGCGGTCGCGCCGCCCCCCAGCCAGGCCAGGCAATGCTCCCGGACCTCCGGGTCGGCCAGCAGGGAATCGTCGATCAGCACCGCGGCGAAGGCGCTCCCGTCGCGCCGCGCCTCGAACGCGGCGCGCGCCGCCGCCGCCGGCCGCGCCGCGGCGCGGGCGCGCATCCCGAGCGTCAGCAGCGACTCGGCCAGGCTGGCCCGCACCGCGGCGCTGGGATGGACGACGAGCGCGGTGCGGCCGACGAGCGCGTCGCACGGACGCGGCGTCGCGGCTCCCGGCGCCGGCGTCACCGCCAGCGAGAAGCGGAAGGTCGCCCCCTCGCCCGGCGCGCTCTCCACCTCGATCCGCCCGCCGAGAGCCCCCGCGATCTGCCGCGAGAGGGCGAGCCCGATCCCGGTCCCGCCCTGCGGCCGGGTGCGCGAGGCGTCGGCCTGGCGGAACGGCTCGAAGATCCCGGCCTGCCACTCGACCGGGATGCCGGGCCCGGTGTCGCGCACCGCCAGGACCAGCTCGAAGCCGCCGTCGGGCTGGGCCGCGCCGGGCTGCGCCAGGATCTCGATCTCGCCGTCCGGCGTGAACTTGATCGCGTTGCCGACGAGCTGCTCGAGGATCCGACGCACGCGCCCCGCGTCGAGCAGCAGCGGAACGGGGAGGTCACGCCGCACCACGGTGGCGAGCGTCAGGCCGCGCGCCCGGGCCCGCGGCGCGAGGTGGGACGCCACGTCGTGCACCAGCGCGCCGACGTCGGTCGCGAGCGGCGAGAGCTCGAGCTGGCCGGCCTCGAGCCGCGAGAAGTCGAGCACGTCGTCGACGATCTGCAGCAGGTCGCGCGCGCAGCGTCCGATCGTCTCGACCTGCTCGCGCACCGCCGGGGAGAGCTCGTGCTCGAGCGTCAGCTCGGTCATCCCCAGCACGCCGTTGAGCGGGGTGCGGATCTCGTGGCTGACGTTGGCCAGGAACAGGTTCTTGGCCTCGCTCGCGGCCTCGGCCGCGCGCCGCGCCCGTTCCAGCGCCGAAACGTCGCGCACCAGCAGGATGCTCGCCGCGCGCCCGTGCACGGCGGCCTGCGCCACGCTGGCCTCGGCCTCGAGCCGCCGGCCGCTGGCGTGACGGAAGGAAAGCCGGCGCGTGCCGTCGGGGCCCGGATCGAGCGCCGCGTGGAGCGCCTCCGCCGGCGACTGGCCGGCTCCCGCGTCGAGCAGTTCCGCGAGCGGCATGCCGACCAGCCGGTCGCGGGCCCGCCCCAGCCAGGCCCCGGCGTACGGGTTGGCGTCGAGCACGATCCCGTCGCCCGGCGCGACGACCAGGATCGCCTCGGGGGCGGCCTCGACGATCGAGGCCACGGCCCGCTCGCTCTCGGCCAGGTCGCGGCCGCGGCGATCGGCGACCTCGCGCAGCGAGCGCTGCCTGCGCTCGGCGCCGTCGAAGAACCAGCCGGCCAGCAGCGCGAGCGCGACCCCGAGCTGGAGCACCAGCACCGGTCCCAGCCCGATCAGCCCTCCGCCGGCCGCGGGTGCGCCCCAGGCGGTCAGCCGGTAGCGGCGGCCGCCGAGGTCCAGCTCGGCGACGTACTCGACGCCCGGCGCTGTTCCGGCCCGCGCGCTCTCGAACACGGCCCGGGCGTCCCGCGCTCCCGGTTCCTCGACGCGGCAGCCGACCGCGCGGGGGTGTTCCGCGAGCGCGGCGCGCACCACCGCGGCCGGGTCGACCACGGCGGCAGCGAGGCGCGGCCGTCCCGCCGCGTCGCTCCCCGCGCGGGCCGTCACGAGCAGGCGGCACCGCCCCTCGCGGTCGGTCACCTGCGGCGAGAGCCGCGGCCCGGGGGAGCGGGCGGCGTCCTCGAGGAACGCCCGCAGCGCGGCGCCCGCGCCGCTCCAGGGCAGGCGCCCGCCCGTCTCGCCCGGCACGAGCAGGACCAGGTCCACGACGCCGGGAGCGGAGGCGGCAGCCGTTCGCGCGAGCGAGGCGAGCTGCTCCGGCGGCGGCGCGGTGTCGCGCGCGACCGCGGCCGCGGCCAGCCGTGCCACCTGCTCGGTCGCGGCGAAGGCCCCGGCCACGTCCCGCGCCAGGTCCGCGGTCTCACGCTCGAGCCGGAGCCGCTGCTCGTCCCGCGCCCAGCCGCGCGCGGCCCCGAAGGCCAGGGCGGTCACCGCGACGCCGGCGAGCGCCGCGGCCAGCCCCCAGCGCGGCAGGGTCCTGCCCTCCCCCCCGCGGCGCGCGCGGAGAGCGATCGCGAGGCCGATCGCGAGCGCGATCGCCGCGGCCGAAGCGGCCAACCACTCCACGATG
>CAYZDB010000302.1:0-3983 GCA_964476985.1 uncultured Acidobacteriota bacterium
CCCGCGGCCACCGCGCACGCGCGGCGGGGCCGCCGCGAGCAGCAGCGCGGCACCCCGCCCCGGCCCGGTGTCGAGCCTCAGGCCGGGCCCGGGTCCGTCGAAGGCGAGGTGCAGCCCGCGGCGCCCGACCGGCAGGACGCGCGCGACGCGGCGCCCGGCCGTGGCGCGGACGATCGACGGATAGAGGGCGAAGAGGACGAGCGGGTCCATCGCTCAGGGGCGCGGACGGACGGACGGGCCATGGGCCGGAGCCGCGGCAGGAAGCGCGGCGCGGTTCATCCCGTCAGTGATCGGTCGCGAGCACGTCCGACATCGCCTCGTCGACCTGCTCCTCGACCCGGGCGGCGATCTGCCCGCTCGCCTCGGCCAGCTCGCTGACGACCAGCAGGCGGGCCCGGTCGAGCATCTTGCGCTCGCGGTAGGAGAGGGTCTTCACGGAGTTCAGGTAGGTCAGGTTCTTGAGGACCTCGGCGACCTGCTCGATGTCCCCCGACCGCATCTTGTCCTGGTTCTCCTGGTAGCGGCCCTTCCAGTCCTGGGGGATGTCGACGCTCGCGGTCTTGAGCCGGTCGAGGACCAGCTTCACCTTCGCCCGCGAGACCAGCTTGCGCAGCCCGACCGCCTTGCTGTTCTGCACCGGCACCATGACGGTGCTGTCGGTGGCCAGGATCTGGAGGCTGATGAACGTGGAAAGGGTCCCGCCGTAGGAGATGTCCTTGATCTCCTTGATCACCCCGATGCCGTGGTTCGGGTAGACGACCTTGTCGCCCACCTTGAACTTCAGGGGCACCGCTGCCGCGCTGCGTCGCTCCATCCAACCCTCGCCCACACCGATCCGGTCTCTCCGGAACGGCTCCGAACGTTTCCCGAGCGCAATTTGAAACTGCCTGATTCTAAAGGAGATCGGTATCCCGTGTCTACTGCCATTCGCGGCTCCTGACGGCCCGGCTCCGGGGGCCTAGAATCGCGCGATGCCCCGCCGCCCGCGCCCCACCCCGGACCCCTGGCTGGTCGTCTCCGACGCCGACGGGAACCTCTTCGAGGTCCCGGAGTACCTGGCGCTCGGGCGCTCGGGGGGGACGACGGTCCGGGCCCACCCCGAGCAGTTCGCCCCGCTCCCGGAGGGTTCGCTGATCTTTCACCTCCCGGGCCGCAAGCCGGTCGGCTTCGACCCGCGGAAAGGGCGCGCGGTCACGGTGGAGGAGGTCGACGGCCGGCCCGTCTTCGCCGCCGCCGCCTTCCTCGCGCCCGCCCACACCGCCCTGTTCCTCGCCCCGTGGGAGCGTCAGCCGGGGGTCCAGCCGCTGCCGCTCTACTGCTACGCCGCGCTCGGGTTCCGGGACGGCGGGTTCGTCAGCCCCTTCCTCCGCGTCGACCCGGACCGGCGGCAGGACCCGGTCCTGTTCCGGCAGGAGGAGATCGACGCCGGGGCGGCGCGGATGCGCGAGCGCTTCCCGGGGAACCGCGTCGTCGACCACATCGTCGGGAACTGCGCGCTCACCTACTGCTGCCCCGCGGCCCGCAACTTCTGCCTCAACCGCTGGGAAGCGCCGATCCCGACCAGCCCGGCCTGCAACTCGGACTGCGTCGGCTGCATCTCGCTGCAGAAGGACGGCGAGATCCCGGTCACCCAGCCGCGGCTGAACTTCGTCCCCTCCCCCGAGGAGATCGCCGAGATGGCGGTCTTCCACCTCGAAACGGCACCGCGCCCGGTCGTCTCGTTCGGCCAGGGGTGCGAAGGCGAGCCCCTGCTGCAGGCCGAGCGGATCGAGGCCGCGATCCGGCTGATCCGGCGCCGCACCGGCGCCGGGACGATCAACATCAACACCAACGCCTCGAAGCCGGAGGCGGTGAAGCGGCTGGTCGACGCCGGGCTGGACGAGATCCGGATCAGCCTCAACGCCTGCCGCCGCGAGCTGTACGACCGCTACTACCGGCCCCACAAGTACACGCTCGACGACGTCGCGGCCTCGGGGCGCGCGGTCGCCGAGGCGGGCGGCCACGTCTCGGTCAACTACTTGATGTTCCCCGGGATCAGCGACGACGAGGCCGAGTTCGCCGCGTTCGAGGAGTTCGCGGCGCGGGCCGGCGTGCGCCGCGTCCAGATGCGCAACCTGAACCTCGACCCCGACCACTACCTGCGCGCCCTGGGCCTGCCGCCCGACCTGCAGCCCGGGTTCGGGATCGACCGCTGGGTGAAGCGCGCGCAGCGCGCGCTGCCGCACCTGCGCTTCGGCTACTTCAACCCGCCGCGCGAGGACTGGGGACCCCCCTGGCCCGGCGTGGCGGCGTCCGGGAGGGACTCGTGAGCACAAGCCGCCGCCGCTTCCTCGTCCTCGCCGCCGGTGCCGGCGGCGCGATCGTCCTCTCCCGTCCGGGCCTGGCTCTGGCGGAGGAGAAACCGCCTGCGTCGAGCCCGGGCCCGAAGCTCTCGATCCTGGTGCTGGGCGGCACGAAGTTCCTCGGCCCGGCGATCGTCGAGCCGGCGCTGGCCGCCGGGCACAAGGTGACGCTCTTCAACCGGGGCAGGACGAACCCGCAGCTCTTCCCCGAGGCCGAGAAGCTGCGCGGCGACCGCGACCCGAAGAAGGGGGACGGGGTCAAGGCGCTGGTCGGCCGCAGGTTCGACGTCATCTACGACGACTCGGGGTACTACCCGAGGATGGTGCGGGCCAGCGCGCAGGCGCTGGCCGGGGCCGGGAGCGGGCAGTACGTCTTCGTCTCCTCGATCTCCGCCTACCGCGACAACAAGGTCGCCGGCGCCGACGAGACGGCCGCCGTGGCGACGATGCCGGACCCGACGCTGGAGTCGATGGGGGCCAACTTCGAGTACTACGGCGCGCTCAAGGCGCTGTGCGAGAAGGAGGCGCGCGAGGCGTTCGGCGAGCGGGCGACGATCGTCCGCCCCGGCTACATCGTCGGGCCGAACGACCCGACCGACCGCTTCACCTGGTACCCGGTGCGCGCGGCGAAGGGGGGCGAGATGCTGGCGCCGGGCGCACCGTCCGACCCGCTGCAGGTGATCGACGTCCGCGACCTGGGGGCGTGGATGCTGCGGCTGGGCGAGCGGCGCGTCTTCGGGACCTTCAACGCCTGCGGCCCGAAGGACCCGCTGACGATGGGGACGATGCTCGAGCAGTGCCTGGCGGCGACCGGGCGCAAGGCGACGCTGGTCTGGGTCCCGGGCGCCTTCCTGCGGGCGCGCGGCGAGAACGGCGAGGGGAAGATCCCGATCTGGGCCCCCGCCGACGGCGACACGCAGGGGTACCACACCTGGAGCAACGCGCGCGCGGTGAAGGCCGGGCTGACCTTCCGGCCGCTCCCCGAGACGATCGCCGACACGCTGGCGTGGTTCCGGACGCTCCCCGCGGAGCGCCAGGCCGACCTGAAGTGCGGCTTCTCGGAGAGGGACGAGGCCGAGCTGATCGCCGCGTGGCGGGCCAGCAAGGGCTAGGCGCTCGAGGCGGCCCTCGGGCCGGGCCGGCTCGCCCCGCACCCCGTTCGTCGACCTCCGACTAACTGTGCTAGGATTTCAGTTAGTCCTCGTCGGGGGACCGTCCGTGCGGCGTCCGTCGGCGCCGCCCTCCGGCGACGGCCGGATCGACAGCGCACGAGGGCCGCGCCATGAAGATGACCGAGCACAAGGACTTCGCCCGTCCGAACGAGGTCCGCACCTTCGAGAAGGGCCGCGTCGAACTGCTGAACTTCGAGGCCGGGGCCGTCGGCCGGCTGGTTCTCGAGCCCGGCTGGCGCTGGTCGACCCACGTCAAGCCGATCGCGGGAACGACGCTCTGCGAGGCGCCGCACTTCCAGTACCACGCGTCGGGGACGCTCCACGTCGTCATGGCCGACGGCTCGGAGTTCGACGCCGGGCCCGGCTCGGTCACCTCGCTGCCGTCGGGCCACGACGCCTGGGTGGTCGGAAACGAGCCCGTGGTCCTGGTCGACTTCTTCGGCGCGACGCACTACGCGGAGCGCTGAGC
>CAYZDB010000303.1:0-1457 GCA_964476985.1 uncultured Acidobacteriota bacterium
GAGCACTCAGGCGGCGATTACCGGACCGGCCCGGGATTCGAGGGTTGATTCCTGCGCCCGAACCCCGTACAACCCCCGGCACGGCCACGTCCCGCTCCCGGGCCGCGGCGGAGGGGTCCGATGCGCCGTCCGCTGTTCCGCGTTCCCGCCCTCGTGCTCTCGGCCGCCCTAGCCGCCGGCCTCCTGCCGGGCGCCGTCCGCGCGGAGGACGGGCCCGCTGCCCCGCCGATGGCCGAGAAGAAGAAGGCCGAGGACGGCGCCGCGCCGAAGTCGGACGCCGAGATCTACCGCGACCGGACGCCCGTCGAGCCGTCCGAGCTGCAGGCGGTCGATCCCGGCTACCGCTGGCTGGTCGAGCAGATCGTCGCGGGCCGGGCCGACAAGCGGATCATGCGCCAGCACGCGTGGCTCAAGCCGCGCCTGATGCCCTTCGACCGGCCGATCCCCGAGGGCTGGCGCGAGCGCGCGCGGGACCGCCAGCTCGCGGCGCCGCCGCTCCCGCCGCGCGGGCCGCGGACCGGCGCGGACGCCGCGGCGCTTCCCGCGGTCGGGCGCTGGATCCCGGTCGGTCCCTACAACATCCCGGGCCGCGTCACGGGGCTGGCCCGGCCGGGCGGACTTCCCGGCCAGCTGCTGGTCGCCAACGCCGACGGCGGGCTGTGGCGCACGCGCGACGCCGGCGCCTCGTGGGAGCCGCTGACCGAGCGCGAGGCGACCCAGGCCTCCGGCTCGGTGCTGGCCGACCCGGTCGACCCGCTCGTCTTCTGGTGGGGCACGGGCGAGGGGAACGGCGCGATCGACAACTACGGCGGGATCGGCGTGCTGAAGACCGTCGACGGCGGGAGGACCTGGACCGCCTCGAACCGCTTCTCCGGCACCGTGCGCTGCATGGCGATCCACCCCTCGAACCGGGCGCAGGTCTGGGCCTGCGGCGACGACGGGCTCTACCGCTCGAGCGACGGCGGAGCGACCTTCGCGAAGGTCCCCGGCCTGCCCGCGAACGGCGCCTCGGGGATCGCGATCCGGCCCGACGACCCGCAGCGGATCTTCGTCGGCCTGTGGGGCGGCGGGGTCTGGAAGAGCGCCGACGGCGGGTCGAGCTGGTCCCAGGTCGGCGGCGGGCTGCCAGCCAACCTCGGGCGGGTCGACCTGGCGCTGTGCGGCGGGAACCCGGCCGTCATGCTCGCAGTCTCCGAGCAGAACGGCGGCGACCTGTGGAAGTCGGCCGACGGCGGCGCGCACTGGAGCCAGCTCACGGCCGCGCCCGACTTCGCCGGCGGGCAGGGCTGGTACGACCTGGCGGTGGCGATGGCGCCGGACGACTGCCGCACGATCTACGTCGGCGGCGTCGGGAGCCACGTCTCGCGCGACGGCGGGGCGAGCTTCGCGGCGTTGCCGAGCGCGGCCGGGCCGGTCGGCTGGGACTACCACGCCGCGCTCGCCTTCCCGGGCGGCGA
>CAYZDB010000303.1:1467-3971 GCA_964476985.1 uncultured Acidobacteriota bacterium
TCGGCTGCGACTCCGGCGTCTACTCGAGCCTCGACTACGGCTTCAACTGGGTCGCCACGGGGCAGGGGTTGCCGACCACGCAGTTCTACGGGGGCTGCGGCCACGACGCCGACGCCGCCTGGCTGGCGGGCGGCACGCAGGACAACGGGACGGACCAGACCAAGACCGGCGAGCCCTGGCGCTACATCCGCGGCGGGGACGGCGGGAAGTGCGTCGCCGTCGGCCAGGAGGTCCTGACCGAGTACCAGGTCACGAACCTGCAGAAGTCCTTCGACGGCGGCAACGGCTGGGTCGACGCCAACGGCGGGATCCGGGCCGACGACCCGAGGGCGTGGGTCGGGATCTTCGACCGCGACCCGTCGGCCGGCCGCACGATCTACGTCGGCACCAACCGCGTCTACCGCACGACCGACTTCCACACGACCAACTGGAAGGAGATCCTGGGGCCGGTCTACTTCAGCCGGATGGTGAGCGCGCTGGCGGTCTCGCCGGCCGACCGGAACGTGCTCTGGGTCGGCTACGAGTACGGCGGGCTCTACCGCACCGCCAACGCGCTGGCGGCGAGCCCGGCCTTCGTCTCGCGCAAGGGCCCGTGGCCGAACCGGACCGTGACGCGCGTCACGCCGCACCCCGCGGCGCCGGGCGCGGCGTGGGCGGTGCTCGGCGGCTACGGCTATCCCAAGATCTACCGCACGACCGACGCCGGCGTGAACTGGACCGACGTCACCGGCGACTTCCCGGACCTGCCCGTCACCGACCTCGTCGTCGACCCGGGCGACCCGGGGGTGCTCCTCGCGGCGACCGACCTGGGGATCTTCCGCAGCGCGGACGGCGGCGCGCACTGGTACGGCTTCTCCGACGGCCTGCCGCTCTCGGCGGTCGCCGACCTGTTCACGCACCCGGCCGGCGGCGACCTGGTCGCGGCCACGCACGGCCGCAGCTTCTACCGCTTCCGCCCGGCGTCGTCCGGCGCCGTCGCGGTGCCCGACGGCCGGACCGTGCCGGGCCGCCCGCTCGCCGCGGAGCGGACCGCCGACGGCTCGCTCTGGCTGCGCTGGGACACCGCGGCCTGCACCGCGGCGCGCTACCACCTCTTCTACGGGCCGCTGGCCGCGGTCTCGCAGGCGGCCTACTCGGGCGAGGTCTGCGACGTCGGGCGGGGCGGGGAGGCGCTGCTCGCGATGCCGGCCCCGGGCGAGAGCCTCTACTTTGTCGTCGCGGCGGCGTCGGAGGCGGGAACCGAGGGGCCGCACTGGCACGGGTCGAACGGCCTGCCCGCGCCGGCGACCGGGGTGGGGCGCTGCGGCGTCACGGCGCAGGAGAGCGCGGCGAGCTGCCCCTGATCAGCCTCGGTCCCGCCGCAGCTCCCGCAGCGGGTAGCGCGTCCCGCGCCACTCGATCTCGCCGCGCGCGAGCGGCACGACGGTGCCGCGCACGACGATGAAGGCCCAGGCCAGCGCGGCCAGCGGGAAGAGCAGGCCGGTGCGCCACGGCAGCCCGGCGCCGCGGCCCGCGAGGCCGACCTGCAGCACGAGCAGCAGCGCCGCGGCCGCGAAGATCCAGCGCGCAGGGGACGGCGTGACGAACGGCGCGGCGAACGGCAGGACGTGTCCGGCCAGGATCGCGGCCACGGAGCCGAGCGCGCGGCCGGCCCGGAAGTCGAACCCGGAGAAGATGTTCTTTTGCAGGCCGTTCACCAGCGCGCGCAGGCCCGGGTACCACTCCACCGCCAGCTCGCCGCGCCCCGAGAGGACCTCCGCCCGGGCCTCGGCGCGCTTGAGCGCCCGCGCCAGCGCGAGGTCGTCGTCGGGGCGCAGCGGGAACGCGGCGTGCCCGCCCGCCGCGCGGTAGGCGGCGGTCCGCACCAGGTTGAACGCCCCGATCCCGATCGCGTCCGGCCGGCGGCGGCTGCGCACCCGCCAGGGCGGGATCGCGAGCGCGAAGTAGAACGCGAACGCCGCGACGGTGGCGCGCAGCAGCACCCCCGGGCGTGGATCTCGGGCACGACCGCGAGGTGGTCGAGCTGCGCGCGCTCCACCCGCGCGACCGCGCGGCGCAGCGCCTGCGGCTCGAACACGATGTCGCCGTCGGTGAAGAGCAGCCACTCCCCGGGCGCATGCGAGGCCCCCACGCCCAGCGCGTGCGTCTTCCCGAGCCAGCCGGGCGGCAGCTCGGTCAGGTGGACGACGCGGAGCCGCGGGTCTCCGGCGGCCAGGCCGTCGAGGATCGCGCCGGTGCGGTCGGTGGACCGGTCGTCGACCGCGACCAGCGAGAGCGCCGGGTAGTCCTGCGCCAGGAGCGAGCGCACCGCGTGCGCGATCGCCTGCTCCTCGTCGCGCGCCGCGAGCACCACGGTCAGCGCCGGGAGCCGGTCGCCCGCCGCGGGCTCCTCGTCGCGCAGGAAGCGCAGCCGGAGCGCGAGCGCGGCGATGTAGACCAGGGTGGCCAGCGCGCCGGCGAGGGCCAGCGCGGCGAGCACGGTCGGCAGCGCGGGGACGGGGGGC
>CAYZDB010000304.1:0-3924 GCA_964476985.1 uncultured Acidobacteriota bacterium
CGGCGTCGGCGCCGGGCTCGGGATGGCCCTGCCCGGGATGCTGCGCGAGCTGGCCGGGCCCGCTCCGGGAGCGACCGCGGCCGTCGCGGCCGCGCCGGCGTGCGCGCGCTGCCGCGGATCGCTGCCGGTCGGCGCGCGGTTCTGTCCGCAGTGCGGAGCGCCGCAGGGCGGCTGAGCGCGGCGCCGCCCGCCGGGTGGACGGGGACGCATCCCGCCCCGTAGAATCCCGGTCCCTCCCAAGGCGGCGCATCCATGCTCGATGAGACCCCCCCGATCGGACTGACGTTCGACGACGTCCTCCTTCTACCCGGCTACTCGGAGATCATTCCGAGCGAGGTCGACACCCAGACCCGCCTGACCCGGGGGATCTCGCTGCGGATCCCGCTGGTGTCGGCGGCGATGGACACCGTGACCGAGGCCCGGCTGGCGATCGCGATCGCCCAGCAGGGCGGGATCGGGATCCTGCACCGCAACCTGCCGATCGCCGACCAGGCCTCGGAGGTCGACAAGGTCAAGCGCTCCGAGTCGGGGATGATCGTCGACCCGATCACGATGACCGCGGACCGCCCGGTGCGCGACGCGCTCGAGCTGATGGCCCGCTACAAGATCTCGGGGGTCCCGATCACCGACGAGCCGGGACACCTGGTCGGGATCCTGACCAACCGCGACCTGCGCTTCTGCACCCACCCCGAGCTCCCGATCCGCGACTTCATGACCAAGGACGGCTTGATCACGGTCCCCGAGGGGACCGACCTCGACCGGGCCCAGGAGCTGCTCCACAAGCACCGGATCGAGAAGCTGCTGGTCGTGGACAAGGACTACCGGCTGAAGGGACTGATCACCTACAAGGACATCCAGAAGCGGATCGACTACCCCTTCGCGGCCAAGGACGGGCACGGCCGGCTGCGGGTCGGGGCGGCGCTGGGGACCGGCGCCGACACCCTCGAGCGCTGCGCGGCGCTGGTCGAGGCCGGCGTCGACGCGGTCGTGATCGACACCGCGCACGGCCACTCGCGCCGCGTGCTCGACATGGTCGACCGGGTGCGGGACCGCTTCCCGGGGCTGCAGATCGTGGCCGGCAACGTCGGGACCGAGGAGGGGGCCCGGGCGCTGGTCGAGCGCGGCGTGGACGCGGTCAAGGTCGGGGTCGGCCCGGGCAGCATCTGCACCACGCGGATCGTCAGCGGGGCCGGGGTGCCGCAGCTGACCGCGATCGCCTCGGCGGTCCGGGCCTGCCGCCCCAAGGGGATCCCCGTGATCGCCGACGGCGGGGTGAAGTTCTCGGGCGACGTCACCAAGGCGCTGGCCTCGGGCGCCGACACGGTCATGATCGGCTCGCTCTTCGCCGGGACCGAGGAGTCGCCCGGGGAAACCGTCCTGTACCAGGGCCGGACCTTCAAGGAGTACCGCGGGATGGGCTCGCTCGGCGCGATGCGCAAGGGGATCTCGCGCGACCGCTACGCCCAGGACGACCAGTACGACGAGCGCAAGCTGGTCCCCGAGGGGATCGAGGGGCGGGTCCCGTACAAGGGGCGGATCCGCGAGATGGTCTACCAGCTGGTCGGCGGGCTGCGGGCCGGGATGGGGTACTGCGGCACGCGCTCGATCGCCGAGCTCCAGGAGAACGCGCGGTTCGTCCGGATCACCGGGGCCGGGCTGCGGGAGTCGCACGCCCACGACGTGATCATCACCAAGGAAGCGCCGAACTACAGCCTGGAGTAGGCCGGTCCCCGGCCCGCGCGCGCCAGGACCCGCCGGACCGGGCACGGCCGGCCGGCCCCGTCCCGTCACGCCCCCCGCGTTCGCGGTTCCCCGCCGGGAGGGTAGAATCTCCCGGTTTGGGCGGAGCCACGCGGAATGATCGAACGGCGCCAGGTGATCGTGCTCGAGTCGGTGCGGCGCTTCCTGCGCCGCTCGGCCCACACGCACCTGGTCAACCTGCTCGCCAAGGTCCGCCCCCCCGACTTCGGCCCGGTCTACGAGAAGCTCTCCGAGCGCGAGCGGGTCGCCCTGTTCCGGCTGCTCGCGACGCGCGACCCGGAGCTGGGGGCCGGCTTCCTGGTCGAGCTGCCGCACGAGTCGGGCCCGGACCTGCTGCGCCTGCTCGGTCCCGACGCCGCGGCGCACCTGCTCGAGAAGTGCGCCGAGGACGACGCGGCCGACCTGCTGGCCCGGCTGGACGAGGACGAGTCGCGCCAGGTCCTCGAGGGGATGCGGCCCGAGGAGAAGGCCGGGGTCGAGAAGCTGCTGATCTACGCCGACGAGACCGCCGGCCGGATCATGACGCCCGACGTCTTCAGCCTGCACGAGGAGACGACGATCGAGAAGGCGACCGCCGCGCTGCGCGCGCGGGAGAGCATCGAGATCGCCTTCTATCTCTACGTCGTCGACGACCGCAAGCACCTGGTCGGCGTGATCTCGCTGCGCGAGCTGCTGCTCAACCCGGCCGACACCAAGCTCAAGGAGATCATGAACGCGGACCTGATCACGGTCCGCACCGACGCGGACCAGGAGGAGGTCGCGCGGATCGCCTCGAAGTACGACCTGCTCGCGATCCCGGTGGTGGACGAGCAGGGGCGGCTGGCCGGCGCGGTCTCGATCGACGACGTGATCGACGTGCTGCGCGAGGAGGCGACGGAGGACATCCTCCGGATGGCCGGCACCTCCGAGGAAGAGCGGATCCAGCCCTCGATCGGCAAGTCGGTGAGGACCCGCGCCCCGTGGCTGGCCGCGACCTTCCTGGGCGGGCTGGCGGCGGCGGTGATCATCTACCGCCTGTCGGGGATCCTGGCCGGGTTCGTCGGGCTGGCCGCCTTCTTCCCGATCATCCTGGGCACGTCCGGCTCGGCCGGGAACCAGTCGGCGACCGTGATCATGCGCGGGCTCGCCACCGGGCGGATCCGCGAGGGGATGTACCTCTCGACGCTGGCCCGCGAGGCCGGGGTCGGCGCGCTGCTCGGCCTGGCCTACGGCGTGCTGCTGGTGCTGGGCTCGGCGTTGATCGTCGGGTTCGAGGGGATCTCGGCCCAGGGTGCGGGGGGAGTGGTCCGGGTCGCGGTCGTGATCGGGCTCTCGCTCGCGCTGTCGATCGCGTTCGCCACCGTGCTCGGCTCGGTCGTGCCGCTGGTGCTGCAGCGCCTGAACCTCGACCCGGCGACCTCGACCAGCCCGCTCGTCACCTCGGCCGTCGACGTCATGGCGTCGCTGATCTTCCTCGGACTCGCCAGCCTGGCCCTCGCCCGGTTCGTCCCATGAGCCGGCACGCGGAGTCCGAGGCGATCGTGCTCGACGCGCGGCTGGCGGGCGAAGCCGACCGGCGGGTCGTGCTGCTCTGCGCCTCGGGCGAACTGGTGCGCGGCGTGGCCCACTCGGCCGCGCGCTCGCGCAAGCGCTTCGGCGGCGCGCTGCAGCCGGGGGCCCGTGTGCGGGCCCGCTGGAGCGTGCGCCGCGAAGGGGCCGAGGCGGTGCTGGAAGAGGCCCAGCTCGTCGCCTCGCCGCCGCCGGGCGATCCGCTCGAGCGGCTCTACCTGGCCGCCCACCTGCTCGAGCTGGCCGGCGCCTTCGCCCGCGAAGGGGCGGAGGACCCGCGCCTGTACCGCCTGCTCGGCGCCTGCCTCGACGCGCTGGCCGGCGGCGCCGCCGCCGACGCGCTGGCGCGCTACGCCGAGGCCTGGACGCTGCGCCTGGCCGGGCTGCTGGGCGACCTCGCGGCGTGCGACGAGTGCGGCGCCCCGCTCGCCGGCCGGCGCGCGCAGCTGGCGCCGGAGAGCGGCGCCTTCTGCGCGGCGCACGGCGTTCCCGGGGCGCGGACGCTCGGCCCCGGAGCCACGCTCTGGCTGGCCGCGACGGTGCGTTCCGGCCCGGGAGCGGTGCCGGAACTCCCGCCCCCGGTCGCGCGCGAACTCGCCGCCGCGCTGCCGGCGC
>CAYZDB010000305.1:0-2046 GCA_964476985.1 uncultured Acidobacteriota bacterium
CCCGCGTCGAGAACCCGTTCGGCGGCTCGGTCGACCCCTTCGAGTGGTTCTGCGGCGGCGGCCGCCGCCGGCCGCCGCGCCAGCGGATCGAGAACTCGCTCGGCTCGGGGGTGATCGTCACCGCCGACGGCTACGTCCTGACCAACGACCACGTCATCTCGCAGGCCTCGAAGATCACCGTCACGCTGCGCGACGGGCGGCAGGTCGAGGCCGACCTGGTCGGCTCGGACCGCGACTCGGACCTGGCCGTGCTCAAGCTCAAGGAGAAGGGCCCCTTCCCGTTCGCGAAGATGGGCGACTCGGACGACCTGATGATCGGCGAGACGGCGATCGCGATCGGCAACCCCTTCGGGCTGGAGAACACGGTCACGGTGGGCGTCCTGTCGGCGGTCGGCCGCTCGCTGCCGGGCCCCGACCGGCAGGCCGTCCGCTACGCCGACTTCATCCAGACCGACGCCGCGATCAACCCGGGAAACTCGGGCGGCGCGCTGGTCAACATCCTCGGCGAGCTGATCGGGATCAACGCGCAGATCGTCGCCTCGGGGCAGAACCTCGGCTTCGCGATCCCGATCTCGCGCGGCCGCAAGGTCTACGAGGAGTTGAAGTCGTTCGGCCGGGTGCGGCCGCTCTGGACCGGGATGGTGCTCGGCGCGGCCGACGAGGCGGAACTGGCGGGTCCGAACGGCGGGGTCGTCGTCTGGCGGGTCTTCGGCGACAGCCCGGCGGCCGCGGCGGGGATCCAGGCCGCCGACGTGATCCTGGAGGTCAACGGGCAGAAGGCCAGTTCGGTGCCCGAGTTCGACACCGCGCTGGCGCGGGTCGGGATCGGCGGCAGCGCGACCGTGAAGCTCCTGCGCGACGGGCAGACGCTGACCCGCACCTTCCGCCCGACCGCCTTCACCCGCGAGCTGGGCGCGCGGGTCTCGCAGCTGGTCCTGGGATTCACCGTCGCCGACGGCAAGAACGGGACGGTTCTCGTCGACCAGGTGCGCGCCGACTCCGAAGCCGGGCAGCGCGGGCTGACCCGGGGGATGGCGGTGCTGCAGGTCAACGGCCGCCCGATCGAGAAGTCCGGCGACTTCTATGATGAAATGCCGGCCTCGCTGTACCGGCGCGCGGTCAACCTGGTGATCGCCACGCGCTCGGGACGCTACCGGCTGACGCTTCCGACCCGGAGGTAGATCGACCCATGAAGGACCGGCATCACGGACAGGACGGGCGCGCGGAGGATCACGGTCAGGACGAGGCCGGCGCGACCGGTCCGACCGAGGCGGTGACCCGCGAGCCGGCCCCGGCCGCAGCGGACGAGGCGCCCGTCGCAGCCCCCGTCGAACTGGCCGTCCCGCTCGGGGAGTACCGGGCGCTCGAGGCGCGCGCGCTGGCCGCGGAGGCCAAGCTGCGCGAGGTCGCCGAGTCGTTCCGCGCCGCGCAGCAGGACCTCGAGAGCGCCCGCGCCCGGCTCGAGCGCGACCAGGCGCTGCGGGTGCGCGAGGCGCTCGCCCGCTCCTTCGGCGGCGTGCTCGCCGCGCTGGACCACCTCGACCTGGCGATGGAGCACGCCGACGACGGGCCCCTGAAGGCCGGGCTCGCGCTCTCGCTGCGCCAGATGCACGACGCGCTGTCGGCCGAGGGGCTGGAGCGGGTGCCGACGGTCGGCCGGCCGTTCGACGCCGCGACGGCCGAGGCGGTCGCGATCGCACCGACCGCCGACCCGGCCGAGGACAACCTGGTGGTGGAGGAGTACCGGCCGGCCTACGCGCTGGGCGGCCAGGTCATCCGCGCAGCGCAGGTGCGGGTCGCGAAGCTCGCGTAGGCGGGCGCGGAGGGGGCGGTGATCCGGCTGGCGTTTCGCACCCTCGCGCTGGTCAAGCGCTACCCGCTGGCGATCAGCCGCGGGACCCAGGCGGGCTCGGAGAACCTGTTCGTCTTCGCCTCGGACGGCGCGTTCGAGGGGGTGGGCGAGCTGGCGCCCGCGGTCGCCTCGGACTGGACCGCCGCGCGCGGGCAGGCGCAGCTCGAGGACTTCGCAGCCGGGTTCGAGCTCTC
>CAYZDB010000305.1:2056-3915 GCA_964476985.1 uncultured Acidobacteriota bacterium
CGTCCGGCCCGCACGCGGCCTGGGCCGCGATGCGGGCCCGGGGGATCGACCCGCCGGCGATGGCGGCGCTCGACGCCGCGCTCTGGGACCTCCTGGCCCGGCGCGCCGGGCTCCCGCTGCACGCGCTGCTCGGGCTGCCGCGGCCGTCGGTCGCGACCTCGGTGACGATCGGGCTCAACCCGCCCGAGGTCACGCGCGAGCGCGTGCCGGAGATCCTGCGCCGCACCGGGGCGCGCGCGCTCAAGATCAAGCTCGGCTCGCCCGAGGGGCGCGAGCACGACCGCGCGCACTTCGCCGCCGCGGCCGAGGCCGCCGCGCCGTTCGGCGTGCGGCTGCGGGTCGACGCCAACGGCGGCTGGACGGTGGACGAGGCGCTGGCGATGGACCGCTGGCTGGCCGCGCGCGGCGTCGACTACGTCGAGCAGCCGCTGGCGGAAGGACGCGAGGACGACCTGCCGCGGCTGCACGCGGGCCGCACGCTGCCGGTCTTCGCCGACGAGAGCTGCCGCTGGGCGACAGACGTGCCGCGGCTGGCGGACCGCGTCGACGGGATCAACCTCAAGCTGATGAAGTGTGGCGGGATCACGGAGGCGCTGCGGATCGTCGCGACGGCGCGCGCGCACGGGCTGGCGACGATGATCGGCTGCATGAGCGAGTCGTCGGTGGCGATCGCGGCCGGCGCCTCGCTGGGCGCGCTGCTCGACCACCTCGACCTCGACTCGCACCTGAACCTCGCGCCCGACCCGGCCGACGGGGCGCCGATCGTCGACGGCGTGGTCGCGCCGCTCGAGCGGCCGGGCCACGGCGGGGCGCTCCGTGGCTGAGGCCGCCCCGCGCCGCGCGCGGCCGCTCGCCCTCTACATGGAGGGGAGCACGCGGCACCCGTCGGGGAAGATGGGGTTCGGCCTGCTGCGCTACGCGCCCGACCCGATCGCCTGCGTGATCGACTCGCGGGAGGCGGGCCGTGACGCGCGGGAGGTCACCCGGATCCCGCGCTCCGCGCCGATCGTCGCCACGCTGGCCGAGGCGCAGGCGCTGGGGGCCGAGGTCCTCGTCCTGGGGATCGCGCCCCCCGGGGGCCGCGTGCCCGATACCTGGTGGCCGGTGATCGACGAGGCGGTCGGCCGCGGGATGTCGGTCGTCAACGGGCTGCACGACCGGCTGGCGCCGCGCTACCCGCGGCTGCGGCCCGGGCAGGAGATCCGCGACCTGCGCGTCGAGCCGGACGGCCTCTCGGTCGCCACCGGCGCGGCAGCGCGCCTGCCGAACCGCCGCGTCGTGTTCGTCGGGACCGACATGGCGGTCGGCAAGATGTCGGCCGCGCTCGAGGTGCTGCGCGCGGCGCGCGAGCGCGGGATCGAGGCCGCCTTCGTCGCCACCGGCCAGATCGGGATCGCGATCGCCGGCCGCGGCGTCGCGCTCGACGCGGTCCGGCTCGACTACGCCTGCGGCGCGATCGAGCGCGAGGTGCTGGCCCACGCCGGGGCCGAGTTGGTGCTGGTCGAGGGTCAGGGTTCGCTGGTCCACCCGGCCAGCGCGGCCACCCTGCCGCTGCTGCGCGGCGCGATGCCGACGCACCTGGTGCTCTGCGCACGGGCCGGGCAGGCGGCGCTGGCCCGGATCCCGGAGGTCCCGATCCCGCCCCTCCGCGCGCTGGCGCGATTGTTCGAGGACCTCGCGGCGACCTGCGGTACCTTCCCGCGAGCGCGGACGGCGGCGGTCGCGCTCAACACCTTCCACCTCGAGGACGACGGGGAGGCGGCGCGGGCGGTGCGAGCGATCGAGGACGAGACGGGGCTCCCCTGCTGCGACCCGGTGCGGCACGGCGCCGGCCGGCTGCTGGACGCGCTCGTCCATGC
>CAYZDB010000306.1:0-3887 GCA_964476985.1 uncultured Acidobacteriota bacterium
CGCGAACCAGCGCGGGGGGCTGATCGCCGCCGGTGAGTTCGGGGAGGGGGGTCGTGGTGGCCGTCCAGAAGGTGCACGACGTGATGTGGAGCGCGAGCAGCAAGGCGGCGACCGGTCGACGTGCCTGCATCGTGGCGCTCCAGGGTGGCAGTGGAACGGACAAGGGCGCGCCGCTCGTCGCGGCGCGCCCTTGCTGGTGCCTCCGAAGGTCGGGCCTAGGTCACGGCGCCTTGGTGGCCGTGGTCCAGAGATTCAGGGTCGAATCGGCGCCCGCCGTCATGTAGTGAGCCACCATCGGCCCCGTCAGCTGCCCGTTCACGAGGCGCAGGACGCCCGCGGTGCTCACCTGGGTTCCGGGACGCAGGACGCTCTCGTACGGCCCCATCCCGGTGATCAGGCTGTCGCCCGACACGGTGACGCTGAACGGCATCGGGTCGCGGCCGGGCAGCGTGATGGTCCAGGCCATGGGATCCGCGGACGCCATGATGGTGGAGGTGACCAGCGCGCTGTCGCTGCCCGCAGCAGTCGTGACGCTCGTCCAGGTGCCCGCCAGGTCGGCCAGGTTGATGGACGGGGCCGCCGCGACTTCCGCGGCCGGCGGTGTGTCGGGCTTGGCGCATCCGGCGAGGAGCACCGCACCTACGAGCAGGGCAACACGACGCATTCAGGCCTCCACGTGGGAAGAGATCGGGATGAGGTGCGAACAGGGTACCCCGGCAACGGAGCCAACATACGGCTTCGCTACCAGGGCGCAAGGTGGGCGGTCATCAAGTGCGGTTGTCGCGATGAATCGGGGCTGCCGTTGCAGCAGACATGAGATTCCTCCGCGTCTGGGGTGCGTGAACTAGGCGCTGGGTGACACCAGCGGCCGGCGGCGGGCGGCGTCGAGCAGGGTCCTCACTTCGTCGTCACTCGTCTGCCGGAAATCCTGGTACCACTGACCGACACCGCCGAACGACCGGGGCGTGAGGACGGCCACGCACCGGTCCGCCATCTCGCCCAATGCCTGCAGAGCCTCCCGCGACGCGACCGGCACGGCCACGATGATCCGCTCGGGCGACTGGGTGCGCACCCCCCGGACCGCGGCGGCCATGGTCGCCCCAGTCGCGAGTCCGTCGTCCACGAGCACCACGATCCGGCCCCGGAGGTCCGGCGCCGGGGCGCCGCCCCTGTAAGTGCGCTCGCGTCGCGCGAGCTCGGCGACTTCCGAGGCCGCCACCCGCTCGATGGTCGCGGCCGAAATACCGTGTGCGCCGACCACGTCCTCGTTCAGCACCCTGATCCCGCCCTGCGCGACGGCCCCCATGGCCAGTTCCTCGTGCCCAGGAACTCCGAGTTTCCTCACCACGAAGACGTCCAACGGCGCGCCGAGGGCCAGCGCGACCTCATATCCCACTGGAACGCCTCCTCGGGGCAGTGCCAGTACGAGCAGCGGCGCCTCCTCGGGGACCTGGAGCGCCGCGGCCAGGAGCCGGCCCGCCTCACGACGATCGCGGAATTGAGTGAGCATCGCCCCCTCCCCAAGCCCGGCTAGGATACGGCTCGGTCTTCCAATCTGCGACATCGGGTGCCAACCGGGCTCGAAATGCAGGTGAGACTTCCTTCATCCGGCTGGTGGCTCCCCGTGAGAAGGGTCAGCGCTCGCGAAAGATGATGAGGCCCGTCAGCCGGGGCCGGAGCGCCGACGGCGTCACAGGCGGTTCGGGCAGGCCCGGCAGGCGGTCCAGCAGGCGGCGCTCATCGAGCGCTGACAGGGATTCGACCAGCATGGCCTCGCCGGCCGTGTGCCCTCTCGTGCAGAAAGCGAGAGCCCGTTCGAGGGTCTCGAGCATCGCCGCGTCACGATGGCGCGCCGCTCGGGCGGCGAGCGACCGCAATCGGGCCGTCATCCGAAGCACCGTCGGGCGCTGAGACAGGTCCCCGACACGCCGGGCTGATGCGTTGCGCAGGCGCTCTCGCAGCGGTGCAGCGAGAGACCCGATCAACTCGTGCACCTCGGCGTGGGTGGGATCACTGGCCGCGGTGGATCGGGAGGCCTGGAGGAGACGGGCCTCGACCGTCGTCGGTTCGTCGGTCCAGTCGCCATCCGCAGTGCGCCAGAGGAGCTCGGAGACGACCGGTTGATCATCCCGGTCCAGCGCAATGCCGGCCAGTGCCCCGCCCGGCGCCGCCTGGACGGCACAGTGGCCCACGAGGGCAGCGCCCGGCATCGCATCCGCCAAGTCCCGCCGCCAGCGCCACCGGTGGCGCGCCATCGGCCCGATCCCGATCCGCGACGGCAACCCCGCTTTTCGGATCAGGATCTCCTGCTGGTGGATCCGGGATTCGAATTGGGCGCCAGGCAGGAACCTGATGATCTCGACTTCCGCCCGGCTCGAGCCGCGCCGCGCCGCCCGACCGTTGCGCTGCTCCAACCCGACCTCCGTCCAGGGGAGGTCGTAATGCACGACCCGTCCGGCCTCCTGCAGGTCCAGGCCCTCGGCCGACACGTCGGTCGTCAGCAAGGTGCGTGGCATGCCGGGCAGGTCGCGTGAGGATCGCGCCGCGGGCCTGAACCATGCCAGCACGTCCCGCCGTGGCAGGGTCGTCGCACCGATACCTGCCCGGCTTCCGGTGCACCACGCCAGCCAGCGATCGGGGAGCTGATGGCGAAGGTAGGCGAGAGTTTCTCTCGCGGTGACGAAGACCAGGGTCGGGAGCTGATCCCGCAGGATGTCCGCGAGCCGGGCGGACTTCGCGTCGCCTCCCCCCGCCATCCGCCGGGCCTCGGCCATGAGCGCCTCCACGGCGGGGAGGTCGTCAATGCGGAGTTCGCATTCCTCTCCCGCGAGGTCCAGGAGCGACCAGAGTACCAGTTGAGCGTCGGCGTCGCCGACGAGCCGGCGCAGTTCCTTGCGGTTCGCGGGAGACCCTGATGCCGCGGCGTCTTGCGCGTGCAGGAGCAGGGCGCGGTAGCGGCGAAGCGACGCAAGAAGCGCATCGGCGCTCGATGCCGCCGCGTGGAGCAATCCCGTCCGAACCAGGGCGGCGATGTCAGTCGCGGACGAAAGCACGAGCTTGTCGACGGCTGGGAGCAGGGCCGCAGCCCCGCTGTCGAGCGTCTCCAGGCATTCACGGCGTGCAGGGCCCACCGGCTTGTCGGCACGCTGGATCACGAATCGGCCCAGCGCCCCGGGGACGGCGTCCAGCTCGAAGGCGATCCGCATCGATGCCTGCCCCGCATCGGCCAGGGCGTCGTCCGGCACGCCGAGATGGAGTTGGTGGTAGAGGTCCCGTGGGCTGTTCACCACTGGCGTGGCGCTCAACAGGAGAACACGTCGCCCGATCAGCCAGGGCGCGAGAGTCCGGAAGCGTCGGATCCCCGGACGGCGGAAATGGTGACTCTCGTCCACGATGACGAACGGTGGGGCGGCCGTCGGCAAGTGCCCGAGCGACAGCCGCGAGTGCGACCAGGCCACGATGGGAACGTCGAGTCGCCTGGCGGTCGCCTCCCACTGCGGCACCAGCGCAGCCGGCACGAAGCAGACGGGAGGCTCTGGGGAGAGTGCCCGTGCCACGGCCAGCGCGAGGTAGGTCTTGCCGCTCCCGACGGGGTCGGCGCACAACGCGGCTCCGTGCAAGCGGACGGCTTGCAGCAGGATCCGGAAGGCGTCCGCCTGGGCGGCGTCGAGCCATGGTGGCGCGCGGTCCGACGCCCGAGGGGGCGCCAGTGACTGTGCGAGTGCCCTCGCCACCGCCTCAGGAGGGGCAAACGGCCCGGGATCGAGGATTCCGACCAGCGGATCCCTCACCGGAATCAAGCCCTCGGCAACGACGCTCGGTGCCCACACCCACCACTTCGGCGAGCGCCCGTTGATCGCGCGATCGAAGGTGGAGCCAATCCCCGA
>CAYZDB010000307.1:0-3635 GCA_964476985.1 uncultured Acidobacteriota bacterium
AAAGGAAGAACATCGAGGCGGGGTAGACCGTCAGCGCGCCCAGCAGCGCGCGCCACCACGACCGGCTGCGCAGCAGGATGTAGACGAAGGCCAGCAGCACCGCGGCGAGGATCTCGATCCGGATCCCCGGCGTGGTCCCGACGAAGCTCGCCGAGGGGTCGAAGAAGTGCGCCCAGACCCAGCCCAGTTCCGAGGGGTCGGCGTGCAGGTAGCCGATCGTCGGCGCGTCGTGCGTGCGGTGCAGGACCAGGTCGGCGACGGGCGGCAGCAGCGTCAGCAGCCACGCCATGAGCATCAGTCGTGCGACGCGGGCCGAGGCCACGCCGGCCCACACCGCGAGGACCAGCGTCAACGCGAAGAACGGCGCGACGTAGGCCATCGGGTAGTGCACGAAGGCGGCCAGCCCGAAGAAGACCGGGTTCTTGGCGACGACGATCTCCAGCACGTTGCGGACCGCGATGATCCCGGCCAGCGTCGCCGCCAGCGCGCCGGGACCGATCGGCAGCTCTTCCATCCGCTCGACGAAGGTGCGGAAGCGCGACCAGGCCCCGCTCATCTGGCGTATCCCAGGCTGCGCAGCCGGTCGGGGTCGGGGTGGGACTCGATCCCGTCCTCGGTCGGGGCGCCGTCGAGCAGCTCGGTGGAGAGGGCCTGCAGCTGGCGCCGGAGCCGCTCGGCCTCAGCCGCCTGCGCGGCCGCGAGGTTCCGCGTTTCGCCCGGATCGGCGGCGAGGTCGAACAGCTCCTCGTCCCACACCCCGGGCGCGGTCGGGATCCGGATCAGCTTCCGGGTACCGTCGCGCACCGCCCACCAGCGGCCCTCGCGCCCGGACACCGCGCGCCGCGGGTTCTCCGTGCGCACGAGCAGGTGATCGGTCAGGTGGACGGCCGTCGCGCGGGGCGAGGCGACCGCCCCGCCCTGGCGCAGCTGCGGCGACAGGTCGACGCCGTCGAGACCCGGCGGTACGGGCGCGCCGGCCAGCGCGAGCACCGTCGGTGCCAGGTCCTCGAGCCGCACGACGCCGTCGATCCGGGTGCCCGGCGGGATCGCGCCGGCAGCGCGCAGCATGAACGGGACGTGGAGCGTCGTGTCGTAGAGGTACTCGCCGTGTCCGAACCAGTAGTCGTGCTCGCCCAGGCTCTCTCCGTGGTCCGACGCGAGGGCCAGCACGGCGCCGTCCCAGTAGCCCAGCTCCTTGAGCGCCGCGACGAGTTGCCCGACGGCGGCGTCGGTCTGCAGGACCTCGGCGTCGTACATGCGGTGCGCGTGCTCGATCTCCGCGGCACTCAGCACCGAGGGGGCGTCGAAGAGCATGCGGCCCCACGGGACCGCGCCCGACTCGACCCGCGCAGCCAGGTCGCCCGGGCCGGCGCCGGAGGGGTCGGTGCGCCGTGCGTACTCGGGGCGCGGCTCGTAGCTCCAGTGCGGGTCCAGGTAGTGGACCCACAGGAAGAAGGGCTTGCCGTCCCGCGGCCGCGACCGGAGCCACGCGACGGCTTCCCCGGTCAGAGAGAAGGCGGAGTCGCCGACCCAGCGCGGCTCGGGGTTGGAGAAGAGGTCGAACCCCTGCTCGAACCCGAACCCCGGCTGGAGGACGATGTTCGTGACGAAGGCGGCCGTGTCGTAGCCGCGTTCCCGGAACCGTTCGGCGAGGGTCGTGGCCGACTCCGGCAAGCGCATCCCCAGGCCGTCCCCCCCGTGCTGCAGCGGGTGCAGCCCGGTCAGGATCGACCCGACCGACTGCGTCGTCCGCGGGAACGGAGCGTAGGCGGTGGGGGCCCAGGCCCCCTCGCGGCCGAAGGCGTCGAAGGCCGGGGTGGGGTGGGCGAACCCGTGCAGGCCGACCCGGTCGGCCCGCAGGGTGTCCACCGTGACCAGGATGACCGGGCGCGGCGTCGGGCCCGTGAGGAGGCTGCAGCCGGCCGCCGCCGCGGCGCCGAGCGTGAGCATCGTGAGCAGAAGGGCGGTTCGTGCGGACGTCACGCGGGCTCCGGGCGTGCGAGTATACCGTCGCGCTCTCATGGACTCCCCTCGTCACCCGGAGCCGTCCGACGCCGAGCTGGTCCGCGCCGCACAGGCCGGCGACCGCGACGCGCTCGACCAGCTCGTCACGCGCCACGGCCGGCGCGTCCTGTCCGTCGCCCGGGGGGTGACCCGCCACCGGGAGGATGCCGAGGACGTGGCGCAGGAGGTCTTCGTCCGGCTGATCCGGACGATCGACCGGGTCGATCCCGACCGGCCGATCGAGGCCTGGCTGGTGCGGCTGACCCTCAACGCCGCCCGCTCGGCCCGCTCCCGGTCGCCCCGGCGCCGAGAGGACGGTCTCGAGGCGGCCGGACCGGGGCTGTCGGCCCCGCCGGACCAGGGGAAGGCGGTCGAGGAGGCCCAGTTCCGGGCCGCCCTGGCCGAGGCGTCCCAGGTCCTCGGCGAGCGGGAGCGGGAGGTCCTCCTGCTCCGGGACGTGGAGGGGCTGGAAGTGGCCGTGATCGCCGAGGTCTTCCAGGTCGCGGAGGTCACGATCCGCCGCCAGTCCTCGGACGCCCGGCGGAAGGTCGTGGAGTGGTTCCGGACCCACCGGCCCGAGCTGCTCTGACCCGGACCCGAAAAAAAGTCCTCCGGGCGATGAACGCCCCGACCGCCCCCCGGGTATGACCGGTTGAAGGGGCGGGTCCGAGGCCCCCGGAGCTTCCAATGACGTTCGAAACCGAATCCGGCTGGGAGGCGCTGGCGGGCAGGGTCCGCGGCACCGCCCCCGCCGTCAGCGAGTTCGAGGTCGCCCGGCTGCGCAGCCGCGTCCGGGCCGAGTCCGCCCCGGCCAGCGGTTGGCGGAGCCACGGCATGTCCCTGGCCGCCGGACTGGCCGCCACCGTGCTGCTGGCCGTCAGCAGCGTCGCCGGCCTGGTCGGCCTGCGGGTCCCGATGATGGCCGAACGGGACGGAACACCGCTGCAGGTTGCGCGGTCCTCCGACGGCAGCGTGGTCATCCGCTACCAGGACGGCACCCCGATTCAGAAGGTGGTCTCTTCGACGAGCCCCGCCAACGGGCACGACGCGCGCGTTCATTCGGGGGCCGGCCAGCAGTTCGTGGACCGGCAGGACGATATCCGACCCGGGACCGTGGTCTTCTACCGGGTCGACTGAAAGGTGAGCGACTTACATGACCATAACCTCCCGCCGTCAGGGGATATCCGGAAACCCGTTGCCGGCGGGAAGGACACACCGTACCTGTATCCGGACGTAGCCGCGGAGTCCCGCGCTCCGTCTGTCTGGCCGGGCAGCCCTGCCGTACTCCGGGCGGCGGGTGGTCAGCAGGGGGCGACGGGCTCCGGGGTGAAGTCCAAAGAGCGTGAGGAGGATTGAATGAATCGGTACCTGAAGGGGCTCCTCGTGGGGCTCGCCGGCGTGGCACTCCTCGTCGGTGGCTTCGCAACGGCATCGAACATGGGCTTCAAGTTCGTGCCGAACGTCGCGGCGAATCAGGCCTTCAACCTGTCGATGCCGTGGAACAACAACTTCACGAAGGCGAACGGGCTGTTCAATGACTTGCAGGGGCAGGATGGCGACGTGTCCCGCTTGGCGAAGTTCGGCAGCAACTCGAAGCTCACGAGTTGGTTCGTTGGCGCGCCTACCTCCAA
>CAYZDB010000307.1:3645-3875 GCA_964476985.1 uncultured Acidobacteriota bacterium
GGACCGCCGGAACCGCTCCCGCAGGGAACTACAACGTAGTCAAGGGAGAGTCGTACATCGTCTATGCTGCGAGCTCTGGACCTGTCTCTGCTGCAGTGGTCGTGGGGTCCCACGACCCCAATTTCACGTTCAGCTTCTCCGCGAATCAGGCCTTCAATGCGGCGGCTCCATATCATCAGACTTTCACGAAAGCGAACCAACTCTACAACGACCTGAACACAAAACTGGGT
>CAYZDB010000308.1:0-3867 GCA_964476985.1 uncultured Acidobacteriota bacterium
CCCCTCGCGCTGGGCGCTGACGATCCAGTCGCTGCCGATGCTCGAGTCCGAGGCGGCGCTCCCGGTCGCGGCGTCGGGCGCGGCCGCCGTGCTGCTGCTGCCCGACGCCCACGAGCCCGAGGGGACGCGCGCCTCGATCGCCTGGGGCGAGGAGGGCTGGAACGCGTCGCTGCTGGCGCGGCGGCGGGGCGGTGGCTGGGACGTCGTCCCGCTCTCCCCGGCCTCCGGCGGGCGGATCTCGTTCCTCGTCCCGTGGGCCGACTACGACCGCGCGGTGCTGTTCCTCGTGCGCGCCGCGGCCGGCGGCCCCCCCGGCACGATCCGCGCCCAGGCGGCGGGGATCGGGCCGTCGAGCGTGGTCGGGCTCTCCTCGTTCGGCGTCCGGGCCAGCTCCAACGACCTCGCCGAGATCAGCTGGTCGAGCGCCTGGGAAGGCTCCCTCTTCGGCTGGATCGTCGAGCGGTCCGCGCGCCCCGAGGGGCCCTGGGCCGCCGTGCACGCCGTGCCGGTGCCGGCCGTCGGCCTCGAGCGCGAGGGGACCGGGTACACGATCCAGGACGCGCTGCCGGGCGACGGCGGGACGCTCTACTACCGCGTGGTGGCACTGACCGACCTCGGCCTCCGGATCAGCGGGCCCGCGCTCGCCCTGCGCGACCACTGACGCGCCGCGCGCCCGGCCGGACGGCCGCCGGCGCGGTTCCGCTTCGGCCCCCCGGGGGTCTTCCGCGCTAGAATCCGCGTTTTCGCCGCGGCATCCCGCCGCGCGGGAGCGCTCCCGCCCGATGATCGATCTCTTCTCCTCGCTCCGCGACGCCGTCGCGGCCGCCGTGCGCGCGGCCGCCCCCGCGGCGGACCCCGCGTCGGCTCCCGCCATCCCGATCGAGTTCCCGCCCGACCCGGCGCTGGGCGACCCGGCGACGCCGGCCTCTCACCGCCTTGCGCGCGCGCTCTCGCGTCCGCCGCGGCAGCGCGCCGAGCAGCTCGCCCCGGCGATCGCCGCGCTGCCCGGCGTGGCCGCGGTCGAGATCGCGGGGCCGGGCTACGTCAACGTGCGGATCGACCGGACCGCCGCGGTCCGGACGCTGCTCGGTCCGGAGCCGCTCCCCGTCCCCGGCGCCGGCAAGACCGTCGTCGAGCACACCAACATCAATCCCAACAAGGCCGCCCACATCGGTCACCTGCGCAACGCGGTGCTGGGCGACACGCTGGTGCGCTCGCTGGCCGCGCTGGGCGAGCGGGTCGAGGTGCAGAACTACATCGACGACACCGGGGTGCAGGTCGCGGACGCGGTCGTCGGGCTGACGGTGCTCGAAGGGCTCGACGAGGCCGGGGTGCGGGCCCGGATCGACGCCGCACGGGAGCGGGCCGCGGCCGGCGGCCACGGCTTCGACTACGAGCTGTGGGACCTCTACGCGCGGGTCACGCAGTGGTACGAGGCCGACCGCTCGCGCGAGGCGCACCGCCAGGCCACGCTGCACGCGCTGGAGCGGCGCGAGGGCCCGACGGCGCGAATCGGGTCGATGGTCGCGACCGAGATCCTGACCTGCCACCTGCGCACGATGCAGCGGCTGGGGATCCGCTACCAGCTGCTGCCGCGCGAGAGCGACATCCTGGGGCACCGGTTCTGGGAGACGGCGTTCGGGCGGCTGAAGCAGACCGGCACGGTCGCGCTGCAGGCGGAGGGCAAGGCGGCCGGCTGCTGGGTGATGAACCTCCCGCACGCCGACGACCAGGAGGACTCGGCCGAGTACGAGAAGATCATCGTCCGCTCGGACGGCACGGTGACCTACGTCGGCAAGGACATCGCGTACCAGCTCTGGAAGTTCGGCCTGCTCGGCGCCGACTTCGACTACCGCCCCTTCGCGCCGTTCCAGTACGGCGACGGCAGCGTGCTGTGGGAGACGGCGCCGGCCGGCGAGGGGGTGCCGGGCGCCCCGTCCCACGGCGGCGCGGCCCGCGTGATCAACGTGATCGACGTCCGCCAGGCCTACCTGCAGCGGGTGGTCAAGGCGGCGCTGGAGCGGCTGGGGTACCCGGGCGAGGCCGAGCGCTCGATCCACTTCTCGTACGAGATGGTCGCCCTCTCGCCGGAGACCGCGCTCGCGCTGCAGCCCGGGCTGACGCTCTCGGACGAGGACCGCCGGCGGCCCTGGCTCGACATGAGCGGACGGAAGGGGCTGGGGGTCAAGGCCGACGACCTGCTCGACCGGCTCGAGGCCAAGGCGCTGGAGGAGGTGCGGCAGCGCAACCCCGAGCTGCCGGAGCCGGCGGCGCGGGAGCTGGCGCGGATCGTCGCGGTCGGCGCCGTGCGCTACTACATGCTGCGCTTCGCGCGCAAGACGATCGTCGCCTTCGACATCGACGCGGCGCTGGCCTTCGAGGGCGAGACCGGGCCCTACAGCCAGTACGCGGCGGTGCGGGTCTCGCGGATCCTCGACAAGCTCGCCGAGAAGCTCGGCGGGGACGAGGCCGCGTGGCGCGCGCGGGCGGCCGCGGCGCGGTTCGAGAGCCTGCCGGCCGAGGTCGCGGCCGACCACTGGGCCCTCGTTCACCGCGCGGCGCGGCTGCCGGAGGCGGTCCGCCAGGCGACGGCCAGCCTGGAGTTCTCGACGCTCGCGAAGTACGCCTTCGAGCTGGCCCAGGCGATCAACGCCTTCTACCACCGCTACCCCGTGCTGCAGGAGCCGGACGAGGCGGTGCGCGATGCGCGCCTCGCGGTGCTGCTGGTCGCCGACCGCGCGCTGCGGCGAGCGCTCGACCTGATGGGGGTGCCGGTCCCGTCGCGAATGTGACGCGGCCGGCGCGCGGGGGCGTTGCCGCGGAGTGCCGCGACGCCCCCTTCCCCGCCCGCGCGGCCCGTCGTACGCTTGGTCCCGGGAGCGACCCGTGCTGCGCAGCCTGGCCATCGCGACGCTCGTCGCCGCGCTCGCCCTCCCCGGGCTGGCCGCGGAGAAGATCCCCTCGCGCGAGGTCGATCTCGAGGTCGAGGCGCGCGACGGCGTCCTGCTGCGCGGGGTGGTCGCGATTCCGGATCCCGAGGGCGCGGCCGCGGCGCCGCGGCGCTGGCCGGTCGCGATCCTCGTCCCGGCGCAGTTCCGCCCCCGCAGCGCGCTGGTGCACCTGTCCGACGCGCTGGCGGACGCGGGGATCGCCTCGGTGATGCTCGACCTGCGCGGCCAGGGCGACTCGATGACCACCCGCGCGGGGGAGATCTACTCCGGGAAGCTCCTGCCACCGGGGTACGTGCGGCTCGCCGCGGGGGACCAGGCGCAGGTGCTCGAGGCGCTGGCCCGCCTGCCGGAGCTCGACCTCTCGCGGGTGGCGCTGGTCGGCGTGGCGCAGGGGGCCCTCGTCGCCGCCGCCGCCGCCGCCGACCTGCCGGCGGCGCGCGGGGTCGTGATGGTCGATGCGACGGAGTCGGCCGGCGGGCTGTCGGCCGAACGGGACCTGGGGCTGCTCGGGAGCCGTCCCGCGCTCCTGCTCTGCTCGGGCTTCCCGGTCTCCCGGGAGCGGGCGGCCGCGCTGGCGGAGTACGGGCTGGGCGAGCGCACCGTCCGCTGCGTCGGCGAGTTCTTCAACGGGGATGCCCTGCTCGCGGAGGACCGCGCGGGAGCGCCGGCGGTGGCGGCCTGGCTCGCCGGGCTGCTCGCGCCCCCGTCGACCCCGGCGCCGCGAGGAGGGGCGGACGCTCCCGCGCCGGAGCGGCGTTGATCGGGACGCGGCTCGGGACGCGGCTCGGGCCGTGCCGCGGGCCGCGGCGGACAGGCGCGGTGCGACGGGCCGCGCTCGCCGCCGCCGCAGTGGCTGCGCTGCTGTCGCTCGGCGGCTGCGGCGAAACGCCACCTGCCGCACCCGCGGGCGGACCGG
>CAYZDB010000309.1:0-3867 GCA_964476985.1 uncultured Acidobacteriota bacterium
GCCCGCCGCCGCCCTGGCCCTGGTCGCCGTGCTCGCCGCGGCCGCGACCGCCGCGCAGGCCGAGGAGCTCATCCGGTTCAAGAACGGCCACACGCTGGCGGTGCGGTCCTCGCGGGTCGAAGGCGAGCAGGTCCACGTGGTGCTCCCCAACGGCAGCGAGGCCAGCTTCCCGCGGTCGATCGTCAAGCTGACCGAAACCGGCGTGGTCTCCGTTCCGTCGTCGGCCCCCAACATCGCCAGTGGCTTCGCGGGGCGTGCGCCGCGCGGCGCCGACCTGATCGGCAGCCGCCGCGGCGAGGCGCTCCTCGCGATGAGCCAGACCGGCGGCTCCTCCTCCTCGCGCAAGGCGATCGCCGAGGGCTATCTCAACTCCAACGGCGGCAAGAACCCGCAGACGGTCGGCTTCTCGCGCTTCGGCAGCGCCGCGATCGGCGTCCCCGTGCCCGGTTCGGAGAAGGCGCCGACGGTCAGCCTCGCCAAGCGGCCGGGCCGGCCCTTGGGACCCGAGAACGACGGCACGAACCCCGCGGCCAAGGCCGAGACGAACGGGCCATCCCTGCAGAGTCCCGACCTGGCCAACCCCGCCGAACGCTCGCACGGCCACAACTGACGCGTGCCGCTGATCGTCGGGCTCACCGGGCCGAATGCGGCCGGCAAGGGCGAGGCCGCGCGCTGGCTGGCCGAGCGGGGCTACGCCGTCCACTCGCTGTCGGACATCGTGCGCGAGCGGGCGCTCGCGCTGGGGCGCGACGTCGGCCGGGCGAGCCTGATCGCGACCGGGCAGGAGATGCGCCGCGAGGGGGGGCCGGGCGTCCTGGCCCGGCTGCTCGTGCCGCGCCTGCCGGAGCGCGCGGTGGTCGACTCGATCCGCCACCCGGCCGAGGTCGAGGTGCTGCGCGAGCGGCCCGGCTTCCGGCTGCTCGGGGTCGACGCCCCGGTCGAAACCCGCTGGCGGCGCGCCGTCTCCCGCGGCCGGGAGGGGGACCTCCCCGACCTCGCGACGTTCGCCGCACGCGAGCAGCTCGAGAACGGGACCTCTCCCGAGCAGCAGCAGCTCTCCCGGGCGCTCGCGCTGGCCGACCGGGTGGTCGTCAACGACGGCAGCCTCGAGCGGTTCCGCGAGGCGCTCGCGGCGGTGATCGAGGCCTGGGAGGGGCAGGCCGGGAATCCGGCCGAACGCGCGGATTGACGCCGCATCACCCCCCACCTAGAATCGGTAAACCCGCGTCAGTTCTCGACTTGGCGCGGCGGGCGCCGGAGGGCCGCGTGAAGGTCGAACGGAAGAAGCTCTCGCTCCTGCAGCAGACCTACCTTCCCCAGATCGCCGCGGGAATGATGACCACGCTGGGCAACACGCTGCCGCGCGAGCGGGTCACCAGCCAGTACCCGGAAGCGCCCACCCCGATTCCCCCGGGCTACCGCGGCGTGCCGGCCCTGGTCCGCGACGAGACCGGCCGGATCAAGTGCGTGGCCTGCCAGCTCTGCGAGTTCGTCTGCCCGCCCGAGGCGATCAAGATCGTCGCCGCCGAGTACCCGGGCAGCAACGTCGAGAAGTACCCGGCGCGCTTCGACCTCAACATGCTGCGCTGCATCTACTGCGGGATGTGCGAGGAAGCCTGCCCGGAGGAGGCGATCTTCCTGTCCGACGTCGCCACCTTCGTGGTCGGTTCGCGCGACGAGGCGGTGCTCCCCAAGGAAAAGCTGCTGGAGATCGGCGGCGTCCGTCCCATGCCCATTCGGAAGTGGGCAAGCAAGTAATGGAGCACGTGCTCGACGACAGCCGGGGGAAGGGACGCACGGTGCCGCGGGACGGGGCCGGCGCGCGCGTGCGCCTGGCCTCGATCGACGACCCCGCGGACCTGCGCGAGCTGTCGATCGACGACCTGCGCGACCTCGCCGGGCAGATCCGCGAGTTCCTGGTCGAGGTCGCCGCGACCAAGGGCGGGCACTTCGCCTCGTCGCTCGGGACCGTCGAGCTGACGCTCGCGCTGCACTACGTCTTCCACACGCCGCACGACCTCCTGGTCTGGGACGTCGGGCACCAGGCCTACGTCCACAAGATCCTGACCGGGCGGCGCGACCGGCTGCCCACGATCCGCCAGGACGAGGGGCTGTCCGGCTTCCTCAAGCGCGACGAGAGCCCCTACGACGCCTTCGGCGCCGGCCACGCCTCGACCGCCGCCTCGGCCGCCCTCGGGATGGCGATCGCCCGCGAGCTGAAGCACGAGCAGCGCAAGGTGATCGCGGTCGTCGGCGACGGCGCCATGACCGGGGGCCTGGCCTTCGAGGCGCTCAACAACGCCGGCGCGCTGGGCAAGGACCTGCTGGTCGTGCTCAACGACAACGCGATGTCGATCTCCCCCAACGTCGGGGCGGTGGCGCACTACCTGACCTCGCTCACCACGCACCCCTACTACCGCAAGATGAAGGAGGAGATCTACACCGTGCTGGCCCGGCTGCCCCGCTTCGCGGCGCCGGTGCGCGAGCTGGCCCAGCGCCTCGAGCTGGGGGTCAAGAGCGCGCTCGTCCCCGGGGCTTTCTTCCAGGCCCTGGGGTTCCAGTACCTCGGGCCGATCGACGGCCACGACCTGGACGAGCTGGTGCCGACCCTGAAGCGGATCCGCGACCTGCAGAAGGGCCCCGTCCTGCTGCACGTGATGACGCACAAGGGGAAGGGGTTCAAGCTGGCCGAGGACGACCCGCTGACCTGGCACGGCGTCACCCCCTTCGATCCCGCGACCGGCAAGACAATCTCGACGCCGGCGCCGCCCGCGCCGGGGCCGTCCTACACGCAGGCCTTCTCGGAGGCGCTGCTCGACCTCGCGGGCCGGCACCCCGACGTCGTCGCCCTGACCGCCGCGATGGCGCCCGGCACGGGGCTCGACGCCTTCGCGCACCAGTTCCCCGACCGCTTCTTCGACGTCGGGATCGCCGAGGGGCACGCGGTGACCTTCGCCGCGGGGCTGGCGACGCAGGGGCTGCGGCCGGTCTGCGCGATCTACTCGACATTCCTGCAGCGCGCCTTCGACCACATCGTGCACGACGTCGCGATGCAGCAGCTGCCGGTGACCTTCGCGCTCGATCGCGGCGGGCTGGTCGGGGCCGACGGCCCGACCCACCACGGGGCGCTGGACCTGGCCTACATGCGGATGGTCCCGGGAAGGGTGGTGGCCGCGCCGCGCGACGCCGACGAGCTGGCCGACCTGCTCGAGACGGCCCACGGTCACGCCGACGGGCCGTTTGCGATCCGCTACCCGCGCGACTCCTCCCCCGGGCCCCGGACCCGCGCCCCGCGCGTCCTGCCGGTCGGTTCCTGGGAAATGCTGCGCGAGTCGGGCTGGGACGTGGCCCTGCTCGCCGTCGGGGCGATGGTCGGCACGGCGCAGAAGGTGGCCGACGGGCTCGCCGCCAAGGGGTACGGCGCGGCGGTCGTCAACGCGCGATTCGTCAAGCCGCTCGACCTGGAGCTGCTGCGCACGGTCGCCGGGAAGGCGCGGCTGGTCGTGACGCTGGAGGAGGGGACCCTCCGCGGCGGCTTCGGCAGCGCGGTGCACGAGGCGAGCGTCGAGGCGAGCCTGGGGCTCTCGGCCCGGCTCGCCCATTTCGGACTTCCGGACCGGTTCCTGACCCACGGCAGCCGGGGGCGGCTGCTCGAGGACGCGGGGCTCGCCCCCGCGCAGGTCCTGGAAGCGATCCTGGCCCGCCTGGCGCGCACCTGACGCGCCACCGGTTGGACCGGGACTGAAGGGGGGCCGGGACCCGGCCCCGGGGAGTGGCTCGCATGAAGGCCCGCATGGAAGTCAGCGGCCGGGATCTGTTCGAGATCGCGGCCGACGCGCTCGTCCTGTTCGTCCTGGAAGGGGATTC
>CAYZDB010000310.1:0-3859 GCA_964476985.1 uncultured Acidobacteriota bacterium
GCCAGCCCCTCCAGCGCCTCGGCCGCCGACCCGCCGAAGGTCTCGCCGGCCAGCACGGCCAGCGGCGGCGCGGGGGCGCGCGCGCCAAGCCGCTCGAGGATCTGCACCCAGGCCTCGAGGCGCCCGGCTTCTCCCTCCAGGTCGAGCGCGCGGGCCCGCGCCAGGCTGCCGGCGGCGCGCCGCGCCCGCGTCTCCGCCTCGGCCGGCTCGAGCCCCTCGGCCTCCAGCAGCCGCCGGACCGTCTGCTCCGGCAGCGGCCGGAAGCGGACCGCGCGCAGCCGGGAGCGGACGGTGATCGGCAGCGCCCAGGGGGCCGCCGTCACCAGCACGAGCACGCCGTAGGGGGGCGGTTCCTCGAGCGACTTGAGCAGCGCGTTGGCCGCGCCGGGGGTCAGCGCGTCGGCGGGGTCGACGACGTAGATCCGCCGGCTCAACTCGAACGGCTGCAGCGACAGCGACTGCGCGATGTCGCGGGCCTGCAGCACCGAGATCCGGGTCTTCCCCTTGGGGATCGAGACCAGGCCCGAGTCGGGGTAGGCGCGGGGCGCGTCCTGCGCGGTCGCCCCCTCGCGCAGCACGGTGATCGCCTCGGCCTCGGCGATCCGGCGGCAGGGGCCGCAGCGCCCGCAGGCGTCGGTCCCCGAGCGCCGCAGGCAGGCCAGGGTCGAGGCGAACGCGAGCGCCGCAGTCCGCTTGCCGACCCCGTCGGGACCGAACAGCAGCAGCGGCGGGACCGCGTCGCCGGCCAGCGCGCGCACGGCGAGCGCGGTCAGCGCTTCGACTGCGGGCTCCTGCCCGAGCAGCCCGGAGAGCGGGGGAGGGGACGCCGCCTCGCTCACCGCGCCTCCTCGGCCGGCACCAGCCCTGGGACCAGGTCGGCGAGCGCCGCGACCAGGCGGGCGTGCACCGCCGCTTCCGGCCCGGTGCCGTCGACGATCCGCACCCGCTCCGGCTCGCGCCGCGCGATCGCCAGGACTCCGTCCCGCACCCGGCCGAAGAACGCGACGTCCTCCTCGTCGTAGCCCGAGGGGGCCTCGTCGGTGCGCTGGCGCGCGCGGGCCAGCCCCTCCTCGACCGGCAGGTCGAGCAGCAGCGTCCGGTCGGGCCGCAGCGTCAGGGGCGGCAGCGCGTGGAGCTGCTCGATCAGCTCGGACGAGCGGCCGCGGCCCGAGCCCTGGTAAACGCGGGTCGAGTCGAGGTAGCGGTCGCAGACCACGACCGCGCCGCGCTCCAGCGCCGGCAGGACGAGCGACTCGAGGTGGTGGCAGCGGGCGGCGGCGTAGAGGTAGATCTCGGCCAGCCCCAGGTCGCGCCAGATGGCGGGGTCCTTGAGCAGGGCCCGCAGCGCCTCCCCCAGCGGGGTCCCGCCGCCCGGCTCCCGGGTGGAGACGACCTGCCGCCCCGCGGCCTCCAGGGCGCGCGCCAGCCGCCGGGCCTGGGTCGACTTGCCCGCCCCCTCGATCCCTTCCAGCGTGACGAACAAGCCGCGAACGGGGGCCATGGGCCGCCTTTCAGCCTCCCGGACCGGGCGCCGTGTGACAGGTGTGTGACGGGCCGGGGCCGGGGGCCCGCGGATTATAGAATCCCTCGCATGTCCCGTCGTTCCGACCAGACCGATCACCACCACGACCTGCTGCGCCGCGAGCGCGAGCTGCGCCTCGAGGGCTACCGCTGCATCGCGGGGACCGACGAAGCAGGGGCCGGGCCGCTGGCCGGCCCGCTCGTCGCGGCCGCGGTCGTGCTGCGCTCGGGCGCGGGGCTGGTCGGCGTCGACGACAGCAAGCGGCTCACCGCGCGCCAGCGCGAGGCGCTGGCCGAGGTGATCCGCCAGCGCGCCGTCGCCTGGTCGGTCGCGGTCGTGCCGGCCGCGGAGGTCGACGCCGTCGGGCCACTCGTGGCGGCGATCCGGGGCATGACGCGCGCGGTGCTGTCGCTCTCGCCCGAGCCGGACTTCGTGCTGATCGACGCGCGCCGCCTGCCCGAAGTCCCGATCCCGCAGCAGGCCGTGGTCGGCGGGGACCACCGCCACCTCTGCATCGCCGCCGCGAGCATCCTGGCGAAGGTCCACCGCGACGAGCTGATGCAGGAGCTCGACGCGCGCTACCCGGGCTACGGCTTCGCCCAGCACAAGGGATACGGGACCTCCGACCACCTCGCCGCGCTGGCCAGCCTCGGCCCCTCGCCCGAACACCGGCGGCGCTACGCGCCGGTGCGCGCGCTGCTCGGCGAGACGCCGCGCCTGTCCTTCTAGTCCCGGGCCGGCCCGCCGGCGCGGCGCGGTCTAGACTGCTCCCGATGCGGATCCTGATCGCGGGCTGCGGCTACGTCGGCTGCGAGCTGGCGGGGCGCCTCGTGGCCGCCGGTCACGACGCGTGGGGCCTCTCGCGCCGGCCCGCCGGCCTGCCGCCCGGGGTCCGGCCGGTCGCCGCCGACCTGGCCGATCCCGCCGCGCTGCGCGCGCTGCCGCCGTCGCTCGACGCGATCGTCTACGCCGCCGCGGCCGGCGGACCGACCGAATCGCACTACCGCGCGGCCTACCTGGACGGGCCACGGAACCTGCTCGCCGCGCTGGCCGCGTCCGGCCAGGCGCCGCGCCGCGTAGTCTACGTCTCGAGCACCGGGGTCTACCCGCAGCGCGGCGGGAGCTGGGTCGACGAGGACTCGCCGGCCGAGCCGCCCGACCTCATGGGGCAGGCGATGCGCGACGGCGAGCGGGCCGTGCTGGACGGACCGTTTCCCGGGACGGTGCTGCGGCTCGCCGGGATCTACGGCCCGGGCCGCACCCACTGGATCGACCGCGTGAAGGACGGCAGCGCGCGCCGCCCGCCGCCGGGGACCTGGACCAACCGGATCCACCGCGACGACGCGGCCCGCGCGATCGCGCACCTGCTCGCGCTGCCGGCCCCGGAGCCGCTCTACCTCGGCGTCGACGACGAGCCGGCGGAGCTGGCGGCCGTGCTCGACTTCCTGGCCGCGCGGCTGGGGGTCCCCCCGCTGCCGCCGGAACCCGACGGGCCGGGGGCTGACCCGATGCGCGGCCGCGGCTTCAAGCGCTGCAGCAACCGCCGGCTCCGCGCCTCGGGCTTCGCCCCCCTCTACCCCACCTACCGCGAAGGCTACGGATCGCTGCTCGCGACCCGCTAGCCGTTCGTGCGCAGGAACTCCTCCATGAACGAGACCAGCGTCCTGACGTCGTCGACCGAGACCGCGTTGTAGGTCGAGACGCGGATTCCGCCGACCGTCCGGTAGCCCTTCAACCCGACCATCCCCGCCTTCTTCGCCTCGGCCACGAACTTCGCGTCCAACTCCTCGCCGGGCAGCCGGAAGGTGACGTTCATGAAGGAGCGGTCGGCCTTGTTCGAGACCGTGCCGCGGAAGAAGTCGGGATGCCGGTCGATCATCTCGTAGAGCAGCCGCCCCTTCTCGCGGTTGCGCCGCTCGATCTCGGCCAGGCCCCCGATCGACTTGTTGTACTCGAGCACGTTGCGCAGGATGTAGATCCCGAAGCAGGGGGGCGTGTTGTAGAGGCTGTTCTTCTCGGCGTGGATCGCGTAGCGCAGGTAGGTCGTGACCTTCTCGACCCGGGCCTGCGCCAGGAAGTCGTCGCGGATGATCACGACGGTCACGCCCGAGGGGCCGAGGTTCTTCTGGGCGCCGGCGTAGATGATCCCGAACGGCCGGACGTCGAAGGGCCGCCACATGATGTCGGACGACATGTCGCAGGCCAGCGGGACCCCCCCGCCGTCGGGGAAGTTCTGCCACTGCGTCCCTTCGATCGTGTTGTTCGAGCAGAAGTGCAGGTAGGCCGCTCCCGGCGTGCGCTTGATCTCGTCGGCCCGCGGCAGCCGGGCGTACTGCT
>CAYZDB010000311.1:0-3857 GCA_964476985.1 uncultured Acidobacteriota bacterium
CGGACCGCCGCGCCGCTCCCCGCCGCCGCGGACGGCTCGATCCCGCTGCGGACCGGCGACGCCGCGCTCGACGCCGCGCTCGCCCGCGCCCGCGCCGCCTCGATCGCGCGGGCGCTTCCCGGCGCGCTCGCCGCGCCCGGCCAGGGCGACGCGGAGCGCCGCGCGCGCTACGGGCTCGACCGCACCTACCTCGTGAAGCTGGCGCCCGGCGCGGGCTGGCGCGAGGCGATCGCGGCGCTGTCCTCGGCACCCGGCGTCGAGTGGGCCGAGCCCGATCCGGTCGGCCGCGGCGCCGGCACCACGCCCAACGACCCGCGGCTGCCCGACCAGTGGGGTCTCTCGCAGGAGGCCGACAACGACATCGACGCGCCCGAGGCGTGGGACCTCGCGCGCGGCTCGGCTTCGACCGTGATCGCGGTGCTCGACACCGGGGTCGACGTCGTTCACCCCGACTTCGCGGGCAACCTGCTGCCCGGCTACGACTTCGTCCACGGCGACGCCGACCCGCGGGACGACAGCGGGCACGGCAGCAGCGTGGCCTCGATCGCCGCGGCGCGGACCGACAACGCCGCGAGCGTGGCGGGGGTCTGCTGGCACTGCTCGATCCTGCCGCTCAAGGTGCTGGACGAGAACGTCTTCGGCTACTACTCCTGGTGGGCCGACGGCCTGGTCTACGCGGCCGACCGCGGCGCGGCCGTGATCAACATGAGCATGGGCGGGACCGGCGGCTCGACCCTGCTGCGCGACGCGCTGCGCTACGCCGCCGACCGCGGCGCCGTGATCACCGCCGCGATGATGAACGACGGCGACGCGACGCTCTACTACCCCGCGGTCTACGACGAAACGGTCGCGGTCGGCGCCACCAACGAGCTGGACGAGCGGGCCCTCCCCTTCTGCATCGGCGGGGGCAGCAACTACGGGCCGCACATCGACGTCGTCGCGCCGGGCGACTACATCATCGGGGCGCGGCTGGGGGGCGGCGAGTCGTACTGGTGCGGGACGAGCCAGGCCACGGCCTTCGTCAGCGGGCTGGCGGCGCTGGCGCTCTCCGCCAACGCGGGACTGGGGCGCGAGGAGTCGCGGCACCTCCTGCGCTCGGGCGCCGAGGACCAGGCCGGCGGGCTGGAGGACACCCCCGGCTTCGACTTCCTCTACGGCTGGGGCCGGCTCAACGCGCACCGCACGGTACTCGCCGCGCGCAGCGCCGCCAGCCTGCGCGCGAGCGGCGCGGCGGGCGCGCCGACCCGCGTCGTCCTGGCCGAGAAGAGCCCGGTCGCGGCCAGCTACGACATGATCCGCGGCGACGTCGCGCAGCTCGGCGAGTCGGCGGCGGGGGTCGCACTGGGGGCCGTCACCTGCCTGCTCGACGACGACGCCGAACCCGACCTGCTGGGCCGCGAGGACGCCGCCGTCCCGCCCGCCGGCGGCGCCTTCTTCTACCTGGTGCGGCCCAACGGCGCGCCCGGCGCCGGGGAGTACGGCGGAAGCGCACGGCACCGGGACCGACGGCCGGCGGCGGGTGACTGCGCGCGCTGACCGCCCCGCGCCCCACCCGACTGTGCGAGACTCCGGCCGCGGCGGACGGCCCCACGCGGGTGCCGCGCCGCGGAGGATCTCCTCGTGTCGGCTCCGAAGCGCCCGCGCGGCGGCGGCCTGCGCGCCCTCTTCCAGGGCGGGAACCTGCTCAACCTGCTGCTGATCTTCGTCCCGCTGGCGGCGGTCGCGGAGTTCATGCACTGGAGGCCGACCGCGATCTTCGCCTTCGCGGCGATCGCGATCATCCCGCTGGCGGGACTGATGGGACACGCCACCGAGGCCCTGGCGACGCGGCTGGGGGCCGGGATCGGCGGGCTGCTCAACGCGACCTTCGGCAACGCGGCCGAGCTGATCATCGCGCTGGTCGCGCTCCACCGCGGCTTCTACGACGTGGTCAAGGCCTCGCTCACCGGCTCGATCGTCGGCAACATCCTGCTGGTGATGGGGCTGGCCTTCCTGGTCGGCGGGGCGAAGCGCGACCGGCAGGTCTTCAACCGCACCGCGGCCTCGGCCGGCGCGCTGCTGCTCTTGCTCTCGGCGCTGGGCCTGCTGGTCCCGACGATCTTCCACTCGGTCGCGGGCCTGGCCGTGGCCAAGGGGAAGGTCGCGGCCGACGTCGAGATCATCGCCGAGCACCGGCTGTCGCTGTTCATCGCGCTGGTGCTGTTCGCGGCCTACCTGGCCAGCCTGCTCTTCAGCCTGCGGACCCACGCCGCGCACTACGCCGGCGACGGGCACGACCACGACCACGCCGACCGCTTCGGCGACGACGATTCCCGCGGCGCCGACGCCGGGCGGGCCGCCGCGGCCGCCCACGCGCCGGCCTCGATGGGGCGCGCCGTGCTGACCCTGCTGATCGCGACGGTCGGCGTGGCCTGGATGAGCGAGCTGCTGGTCGGCGCGGTGGCCGAGGCCTCGCACGCGCTGGGGCTGACCGAGGTCTTCGTCGGGGTGATCGTGGTGGCGATCATCGGCAACGCGGCCGAGCACTCGACCGCGATCCTGGTCGCGATGAAGAACAAGGCCGACCTGGCGGTCAACATCGCGGTCGGCTCGTCGGTCCAGATCGCGCTGTTCGTGGCGCCGGTGCTGGTCTTCGCCAGCTACCTGATGCCCAGCGGTCCGATGGACCTGAACTTCACCGCCTTCGAGGTCTTCGCGGTGCTGGCGGCGGTCTTCGTCGCCAACACGGCGGCCCAGGAGGGGGAGTCGAACTGGCTGGAGGGGGCGTTGCTGCTGGCGGTCTACGCGATCCTGGGGCTGGCGTTCTACTTCATGCCGGCGGGAATGTAGCAGGGCGGGCGGGGCGGGGCGGGGCGGACCGCGCCCCGCCCGCTCTGCCGCGACGGCTACAGCCCCTTGATCAGCGCCAGGTAGGCGGCCTTGATCGTGTGCAGGCGGTTCTCCGCCTCGTCGAAAATCACCGAGCGCTTGTGGTCGCAGACCTCGTCGGTCACTTCCTCGCCGCGGTGCGCCGGCAGGCAGTGCATGAAGACCGCGGTCGGCTTGGCCTTGCGGAAGAGCGCCCCGTCGACCCGGTAGGGCCAGAACAGCTTCTGCCGCTCGGCCGCTTCCTTTTCCTGGCCCATCGAGGCCCAGACGTCGGTGTACACCGCGTCGGCCCCCTTGAGCCCGGCGTTGACGTCGCTGGTGTAGCCGACCTCGCCGCCGGTCTTCGCGGCGATCGCGCGGGCCCGGTCGAGCACCCGGGCGTTCGGCTCGTGGCCGCGCGGGCCGACCACCACGACCTTCATCTGCGAGAGCGCGCCGCCGACCATCAGCGAGTGGGCCACGTTGTTGCCGTCGCCGACGAAGGCCAGCTTGAGCCCCTTCAGCTTCCCGAAGTGCTCCTTGAGCGTCAGCAGGTCGGCCAGCGCCTGCATCGGGTGCAGCAGGTCGGACAGCAGGTTGATCACCGGGACCCGCGCGTGCTTCGCGACATCCTCGATCAGCTGGTGCGAGAAGGTCCGCATCGCGATCACGTCGACCCAGCGCTCGAGGTTCTTGGCCACGTCGTGGACCGACTCGCGGACGCCGATCCGCCCCATCTCCGGGGTCTGGGTCAGCGATCCGCCGCCGAGCTGCGTCATCCCGACCTCGCTCGTCACGCGGGTCCGGAGCGAAGGCTTCTCGAAGTAGAGGAAGGCGGTCCGCCCCTTGAGGGCGTCGGCGTACGCGGCGGGGTTCTTCTTGACCTTCGCCGCCAGCTCGAGGAGGGCGGCCAGCTCCTCCGGCGTGTAGTCCCACAGGGCCACCAGGTCACGCTTCTTCACCCTTGCACCTCCAGCCGGGCCGTCGTTCCGCCCGGCGTATTGTAGGGG
>CAYZDB010000312.1:0-3848 GCA_964476985.1 uncultured Acidobacteriota bacterium
GGGGGAGGCGCGCGTCGTCCCGCGGAGCGGCCGTTGATCCTCGAGCGCAGCGCCGAAGGGCTGACCGCGCGGCTCGCGCCGCGCGGCGCGGGCCGGTTCGCCGGGGCGGGGTTCCTCGCGGTCTGGCTGGCCTTCTGGGCGGTGGGAGAGGCGTTCGCGATCGCCTTCCTGGTGCGCGGGGCCTGGTGGCTGCTGACGGGGAGGCCGATCGGGGCCGGCGGCGGCGGCCCCGGGTGGGGAAGCGCGCTCGCGCTGGGCGCGTTCCTGTCGGTCTGGCTCGCCTTCTGGACGCTGGGTGGGGTGCTCGCGGGGCGCGAGCTGCTGCGGCTCGCCTGGTCCGAGCAGCGGCTGACCGCGGGGCCGCGGGGGCTCGAGCGGACGGAGCGGATCGGTCCGTTCGTCAGCCGGCGGCTGATCCCGCGCGGGACGCCGCTGCGCCTCTACCTGCTCGAGCGACCCGGCGCGCTGATGGCCGAGGCAGCCGGCGAGCGGGTCGAGCTGACGCGGCTGGGGACGCCGGCCGAGCGCGAGGAGATGCGCCGCGCGCTGGCCGCCGAGCTGGCGCTCCCCGACGAGCCGGCCGAGGCGCCCGAGCCGGCGGCGCTGCCCCACGGATGGGAGCTGCGGATCGATCCCGAGGGGGGGCGCGTGCTGGTGCGCGATCTCGACGCGCGGCGCCGGCAGGCGGTGACGATGGCGGTGCTGACCGCGCTGGCGGGGGCGGGGACGATCGCGCTGGCGCTCGCCTCGCGCACCGACGACGGCGCGCTGGTGCCGGCAGCGATGGCCGCGGCGCTGACGATCGGCTTCGCGTGGCTGCAGTTCCGGCTGGCCCGGACGCGCCCGGAGTGGCGGCTGGAGAGCGGACGGCTGGCGCTGCGGAAGCGCGGGCCGGCCGGGGCGACCGAGCTGTTCGCGGCCGCGTCGATGGAGATCGCGGAGAGCCGCGACGACGACGGCGACGCGTGGTACGAGCTGGTCGCGCTGGCCCCCGGCGCGGCGGCCGAAGCGGCGGCGGCGGAGGGGGCGGCCCTCACGCGGCCGCGGAGCCGTCGCGAGCGCCGCACCGTGCTCCGCGAGCTCCACGACCCGGGCGCGGTGCGCGCGCTGGGCGCCTGGCTGGCGCGCGAGACGCAGCTTCCGCTGGCCGACCGCACCACGCGCGAGGCGCGCGCGCGCGACCTGGCGGCGCTGAAGCAGCAGCTCGCCGCCAGCGGCCGCCTGGGCGCCTGGGTCGCGCGGCGGCTCGAGAGCCGCGGGTAGCGGTCACCAGTTCCCGGTTTCGAGGTAGACGGCAAACGAGGCGAGCCAGTGCTCCCCCTCGTAGTGGCCGCTGGCGACGCGGGCCAGGCCCGACGCGGCGTGCGCGTCCGCGAGCTTCGCCAGGCGCGCGCGCCGCGGGTCGTCCGGCGGCAGGGCCGACGCGATCCCGCGCATCGTCCAGGCGCGCACGAGGTTGAGGCCGTCGAGGTGGACGATCTTGCCGTCGGTCGGGTCGGTGACCTTCGCCGGGAGTTCCAGGTTGCCGAGGCCGGCGCCCGCGCCGCCCCCCGGCGCCGCCGGCCGCAGCCCCGGCAGGAAGCGGTCGAGCCAGGCCGAGAACTCCGCGGGCGGCAGGACGCGCCGCATCAGGTCGGCTTCCAGCAGGCACGGCGAGAAGAAGTCCTCGCCGCTTGGCTCGTAGGCCACGGGGCAGGCCGCGTCGGCCAGGTAGTACGAGCGGCTGCGCTCGATCGCCAGCTTCTCCAGCCCCGCGTCGCCCACCGTGCGCGCGTAGTCGATCGCGAAGCCGAGCGCGAACGCGGTGTTGGGATGGACTCCCGAGCGCACCGGGTACGAGAGCTTCGGCAGGTAGGCCGAAAGGCGCTGCACGACGGTGCGCTCGAGCGGCGCCAGCGCCGCCGCCCAGGCCTGCGCGTCGGGGTCGTCCCAGGCCCGCAGTTCGGCCGCCAGCCGCAGCAGCCAGGCCCAGCCGTAGGGGCGCTCGAAGAGCTTCTGGTCGGGCTCCTGGAAGAAGGCGACCTCGCCCGCGACGCGCTCGGCCGTGAAGCGCGCGGCCAGCGCCGCGCGCGCCTCGGCGGCGAACGGCTGGTCGGGGTAGAGCCGCGCCAGGCGCACCAGCAGCCAGTGGCCGTGCGCGGCGCTGTGCCAGTCGAAGCAACCGAAGAAGACGGGGTGATCGGCGCGCGGCGGGCGCACCGACTCGGCCGAGGCCAGCACGCGCTCGGACTTGTAGGGCCACGGCCGGTCGATGCAGGCCAGCGCGAGCCGCGCGTAGCGCGCGGCGTTCGCGGGGTCGAGGGCGGAGGGCACAGGCGCCGCCGACGGGGAAGGGGCGGGGAGGGCGGCCGGCGGGGGCACAACCGGCGTCGCCGGAGTCGCCTCGGCCGCCGCGAGGAACGCGATGATCAGCAGGGTGTTCATGGCGGGATTATCGCCGACAGCCGGCAAGCCCTGGACGATCGCAGCGCCCCATGAAAATCAGACACTCACAGTCAGGTATTCAGGGTCGGCGGGACGGCCGAGAGTCCTGCGGTCGGGCTCGCCTGGCGCCTACAGCCAACCGTCTCCCAGCTCGCTCACCGGCGAGGCCACCGCAACACGATCCAACGGGTACGAGTGCGCCGCGCGGCAGAAGATCGTCCGGCTTCGCACGGAGCGCTCCGGGAGAGCCTGGGCGACGCGCTCGAGCGCGGCCGCGTCGCGCGCATCCGGGTGCTCCGCCCACTTCGCATCGGCGAGGTGGAAGACGCCGCCCCGGTGCCGCAGGAAGTCGGCCTCGCGGACGCGGTCGCGCCAGAAGTTCAATTCCCAGCCGCCGTGGGCGTTGAGCTGTCGGCGGCGCAATTCCGCGAAGACCAGGCTCTCCCACAGCGAGCCCGCGAACGGCGATTCGGCCAGCTCCTCGGTCGAACGCAGACCGCACAGGAACGCCGCGAGGCCAGTGTCCGCAGGGTACAGCTTGGCGCTCTTCACCAGCGAGCGGGTACGGTTCGAGAACCACGGCTCGAGCAGCACGGCGATCCCGGAGGCCTGGAGCGCCGCAAGCCACGCTGCCGCGGTCGGCGCCGAGATCCCGATGTCGCGCGCGAGTTCGGCGCGGTTGAGCAGCTGCGCGGAGCGGAGCGCGCACGCGCGCACGAAGCGTTCGAAGTCCCGCAGGCTGGTGACCTGCAGCAACTGTCGCAGGTCGCGCTCCAGGTAGGTCGCGAGGTAGGAGCGATGGAACGCGGACGCATCGAGATCGGGCTTTTCGTACAGTTCGGGGAACCCCCCCCGCACGAGGTACCGCTCGATCGGCACGGACGGCAGTGCCCGCGACACCTCGGCCCAGGAGAGCGGCTCGAGCGCGAGGATCTCGGTGCGTCCCGCCAGCGAGTCGGAGACCGACTTCATCAACGCGAAGCTCTGCGAGCCGGTCAGGACGAACTGCCCGCAGGCCTGCCGGTCGGCGTCGACGACCGCTTTGAGATGCCGGAACAGGCCCGGCGCGTAATGCACCTCGTCCACGACTAGCGGGGGAGGGTAGCGGCGGAGGAAGGCCCCGGGGTCGCGTTCCGCGAGTTCGGCGTCGCTGGGCAGGTCGAGCGATACGAAGCGGAAGTCCGGAAAGAGCCGCCGGACGAGGCTGGTCTTCCCGGTCTGGCGTGGGCCGGTGATCACGACCACCGGCCGCTGCCGAACCCGTTGAAGAAGAAGAGGTTCGATGGACCGCGAGATCCACATGGAGCAAATAGTAATCTTGGATTTTGTAAAATGTCAAACGCATGAAGAATAGAGCTTTACGGCGACGGCCCCCCCGGCGCCGGGACCTCCGCCCCGCCGGCGTCGACCGCGAAGACCCGGTA
>CAYZDB010000313.1:0-3844 GCA_964476985.1 uncultured Acidobacteriota bacterium
GCCGCTCCGCGGGACGACGCTCGCCTCCCCCCCCCGGGAAGCTGGCGCCCGCCCGTGGGACGGTCAACCGCGGGAGCTGGAGCCTACCGCCGCGCGCCCCCGCACCCCGCCGCGCGCAGCGCGGTCCGGGCGACGATCGCGCGCACCTCGCCGCGCGGCACGCGCAGCACGACCTGCGGATCGAGGCGCGCCGCCGCCGGGGCCCGCTCCAGCACGCACAGCGTCGCCAGCCCCAGCGCCGCGGGGAGCAGGGTCGCCGCGCGCACGCGCCAGCCCGCGCGCCCCAGCCGCCCGGTGTACGCGAAGCCCGACACCAGGCCGCGCCGCGCCCGCGCCTGCCAGCGCGCCAGCAGTGGCGCGACGCGCTCTCCCGCGGCCGGATCGAGCAGGTCGGCCGGCGCCAGCCCCAGCCCGCGCAGTTCGTCGGCGGGAAGGAAGCAGCGCCCGCGGCGCAGGTCGCGCGGCAGGTCGCGCAGCACGTTCACCAGCTGCAGGCCGCGGCCGTAGCGCCGGCCCTCGACGATCAGCGCGTGGACCCGCGGCGGCGCCAGCCCCCGGCCGCCGCCGGCGTGCCGCGCCACGAGCCGCGTCCAGAACTCGCCGACGCAGCCGGCGATCCCCTCGGTGTAGGCCCCCAGCGCGCCCGCGTCGGGGAGCGCGGCCAGCCCGCTCCGCGCGTGCGACTCCTCCTCGAAGAGGCTCAGCTCGCCGATCATCGTCGCCAGCAGCCGGTCGACGACGCGCTGCACGTCGGCGCGGTCCTCCGCCGGCAGGCGCGCGAGCCGCGCCAGGACCGCGTCCGCCCCGGCCACCAGCTGCTCCTCGGCCGGACTCGCCCCGCCCGCGCCGGTCGGGTCGGGCGGGACCTCCAGGACGCGGCCCAGCGGCCCGGCCGCCGCGAGGGCCCCCCGCAGCCGCTCCAGCTGGTCGATCCGGGCGGCGGCCGGCGCGACCCCCCGGTCCGCCACCGTATCCCCAATCCTTGCAAGCAGATAGGCTGATTCGACGGGCCCGCGCAGCGGCCCCGGCAGGAGCTCCACCGAGAGCGCGAAGGTCCGCGAGGTCTGCCGCAACAGCTCCCGGTCGCCCAGCGGGACCGCCCCCGGCCCGGCCCCGGCTCCGCCGGTTCCGGCTCCCGGCCCGCCGCCGCTCCCCCCCGCCGCCTGCCGCGTGGTCATCCCCGGCCTCCGTTCCTAGATTCTCCCCGAGGAGGCCGCTCCCGGCGGACCGTTGCGGGTCCCGGGAAACGGCCGCGGAGGAGCCGGTCCATGGTGCGCAACGAACGAGGTGAAGGGCGGCTGGGGGTCGTGGTCTGGCTGCTGATCATGGCCGCCGGGATCTTCGTCGCGGTCCGCACGATCCCGACGCGCATGGCGGTGCTCGAGCTGCACGACTACGCCGACGCCCAGGTCCAGCACGCCGGCACGATGGCGAAGGTCAAGACCGACGAGATCGTCAACTCGATCCTCAAGAAGGCGAAGGAGCTGGAGATCCCGCTCGACAAGGAAGACCTCGACCTGGACGTGCGCCAGAACGACCTCCACATGACGATGAAGCACCGCGTCGTGATCAACCTCGAGGTCTACGAGTGGGTCTGGGACTTCGACGAGGAGTTCACGCACCTCCGGATGTGACGCCGGCGGCGGATTCCGCCGTCAGGCGGCGATCCGCCCCGCCGCGATCACCATGTGCGCCCGCGCCGAGCCGAACTGGTAGAGCAGCTGGCGGTGGTCGGCCGCGTCCAGCACGAACAGGTCGCAGCGCTTTCCCCTCTCGATCGATCCGGCCCGGTCCGCGATGCCGCACGCCGCGGCCGCGTTGATCGTCGCCGCGACGATCGTCTCCGGGACCGTCATCCCGTAGAGCAGCGCCCCGAGCTGCATCGTCAGCGGCAGCGATTCGCAAGGTGAGGTCCCGGGGTTGAGGTCGGTCGCCAGCGCGACCGGCAGCCCCAGCTCGATCATCCGCCGCGCCGGCGCCTGCTCGCGGTTGCGCAGGAACGCGCTGGCCGCGGGAAGCAGCACCGCCACCGTCCCCGCCGCCGCCATCGCCGCCAGCCCGCGCTCGGAGGCGTGCTCCAGGTGGTCGGCGCTGGTCGCCCCCAGCTCGGCCGCCAGCTGTGCGGTCCCGTCGTCGGCCAGCTGGTCGGCGTGCAGCTTGACCGCCAGCCCCGCTTCCCGCGCCGCCGCCAGGATCATCTGCGCCTCGGCCAGGCTGAAGGCGTGCTCGTCGACGAAGACGTCGGCGAAGCGCGCCAGCCCGCGCGCCGCGACCTCGGGGATCATCTCCTTCGCGACCGTGTCGACGTAGCGGCGCCGCGCCTGCGCCGAACCGCGCGCCTCGCGCGGGAAGGTGTGCGCCCCCAGGAAGGTCGTCACGACCTCGAACGGCCGCGCATGCGCCGCGGCGCGCGCCGCCTCGAGCAGCTTGATCTCGCTGGCCGGGTCGAGCCCGTAGCCGGACTTCACCTCGAACGCCGTCGCACCGAAGCGCGCCATCCGGTCGATCCGCGCCCCGGCCGCCGCGGTCAGCTCCTCCAGCGACGCCTCGCGCGTCGCTTCGACCGTGCGCAGGATTCCGCCGCCGCCCTTCGCGATGTCGGAGTAGCTCTCCCCCGCCAGTCGCCGCTCGAACTCGTCGGCGCGGTCGCCGGCCCAGACCAGGTGCGTGTGCGAGTCGACCAGGCCCGGCAGCACGGCGCGGTCGCCGACGTCGATCCGCGTCGCGCCCGGCTCCACCGCGACCTCGCGCGCGAGCCGCGTCTCGGGGCCGACCCAGACGATTCGCCCCGCCTTCGCCGCGACGGCCCCTTCGGGAAGCACCGACAGCCGCCCCTGGCGGGGCCCGGCCAGCGGGCCCGGCCCGGCGCAGGTCACCAGCTCGGAGGCGCCGACGACGACGAGGTCGGCCGCCGGCCGCTCACTCATTTTCGGGGGTGGGCGGGAGACTCGTGCGGCCGGCGCGCAGCCGGTCGGTGACCGACGCTTCCTGGCGGCGCAGGTCCAGCAGGCGGCGGTGCTCGTCGAGCAGCGCGCTCAGCCGGCTCTCGAACATCTCGCGCTCGGTCTTGACCCGGATGATGTGCTGCTGCAGCCGCGTGACCTCGTCGCGGGTCCGCGCGAGCAGCTGCTCGGCCTGCAGCCGCGCCTCGCCGACGATCCGCTCGGCCTCCTTCTGCGCGACGGCGCGGCGCTCCTCGCCGATCTTCTCCGACGCGGCCAGGGCGTCGATCAGGATCCGCTCGCGGTGCCGGTAGTCGTCGACCTCGGCCCGCGCGGCCTGCAGCATCCGGCCCAGTTCCTCGCGCTCCAGCGTGGCCTGGGACAGCGCGTCGGCCGCGGCTCGCAGGAAGGTGCCGACCTCGTTGCGGCTGAAGCCGGCGAACTCGCGCTTGAAGCGCCGGGACTCGATGTCGAGCGGGGTGAGCGGCATGGGGGCTCCGGGACCGGGCCGGGGGGAGGCGTTTCGGCCACCCCACGATACGCAAACCGGGACGGGGACGGCAAGCTGGCCCCCCGGGACCGCCCCGAAGGTTCCGTGTGGGCCCGTTTGGGCCCGAGTTCGTCCGCGTGGAACCGCGGATCCGCCGGACCGGAGATCGCACACCCGATCCTTGACACCGGCGCGCAATCCCGTATCAGTTAACCGGGTTTCGGGTCGGTTCAAAGATGGGGCCGGTCGCGGGCTCCGATTCCTCCGCGGGCGACTTTCTGCCGGGACCATGACGCCGGGTGTGCGGCGCGGACGCGGGGGGCGTTCCGCGCGGCAGTCCCGGCCTGCGGGACTGCCACCGCGGGCGCGACGCCCGCCGGTTGCGTCCGGAGAGAGCGCCGCGCCGATGAAC
>CAYZDB010000314.1:0-3791 GCA_964476985.1 uncultured Acidobacteriota bacterium
GTGACCGGCGGAGCCTCGAGCTCCTGGTTCTCCCACAGCTGGCGCTTCTGCTGCGCTTCCTGCGCGAGCTTGGTCACGGGCGCGACGCGCACCACGTTCCCCTCCATCTGCATGGAGAGGCCGTTGTTCTTGAGGATGATGTCGAGCGCCTGGTCCCAGGGAACCTGGTCGACGACGATCGTCACGGTGCCGGAGACGCCCGGGTCGAGCACGAAGTTCAGCCCGGACATCTCGTGGAACACGCCGAAGACCTGCTTCACGTCGGCGTCCACCAGCTCGAGGCTGATCGGCTGCCCGGTGTACTCCTTCTTGATCTCGCCCATCGCCTTGATGTCGTCGCTGGGGAGCGCCACGGCGCCCGAGACCGTCGTTTCGGCCGGGGCCGTGGTGACCGCGTTGACGACCGCAGGCAGCGGAGCCGGGGCGGCGCCCAGGGCGGCCTGGACCTCGGCCGCGTTCCAGGCCGGGGCGGGAGCCGCGACCGGGGCCGCGATCACGGCCGGGGCCGGGATCTCGACCGGGGCCGGGGCCGCATGAACGACCGGAGCCGGGGCCGCGATCTCGACCGGCGCCGGGGTCGCGATTGGCGCGGGGGCCGGGGTCGCGACCGGGATCGCCGCCGGTTCCACGGCCGGGATCGGGGCCGGGGTCGGGGCCGGCATCGTCTCGGCCACCGGAACCGGCTGAGGACGGGCCTCGACCACGGGCGGAGCGGCCGGCGCGGGTGCCGGCACGCGGGGTGCGGCCTCGACGGCCGGCACCGGGGCGGCGGCACGGGTCGTCGCCGACGTCGGGACCGGGTCCGGACGCGCGACGGCCCAGGACGGCAGGCTCTCGGGCGTCTCGACCAGCACCGGCCGGGGAGCTGCCGCCGTTTCGACCGCGGCGGGAGCCGCGGGCTCGGCGGCGCGCCCGATGGCCGTCCCGGGACCGACGTGGACGCGCAGCGTCTCGCCTTCCTGGACGACGTTCCAGCCCAGCGGCGCGCTCAGGTCGAGGACCACGCGGGTCATCGCCTCCGGCTCGTCGCGGTACTGCCCGACCCGCACGCGGATCAGCCCCTGCCGGTCGACCTCGACCCGGGACTTCGCCGCAGCCTGCACCCCCGGCAGGTCGATGACCAGCCGGTCGGGACCGGACAGGGCGAAGACCTGGTACCCGAGGCCGCCGTCGCCGCGCAGGACGACGTCGTACTCGGTGCCCCCCGGCTCGGCGACGCTGACGTCGACCAGCCGGTTCGCGGGGCTCAGGCCTTCCGGCGGCTGCGCCGCGGCCAGGATCGGCGGACGCTCGTCGCCGGGAACGGCGTTGGCCAGCACGGCCAGACCGCAGGCGGCGGCCACGCAGGCAAACGCAACGAGCCGCATCGTGCGGCTCTGGAGGTCATGCCTCCTCATGCACCCTCCTCTTCCTCGTCGGACTCGGACCTCTGCTCCTCCCCCGTCGGGTTGAGGCGCTTCATCACGTCGCGATACGGCTTGATCCGGCGCGGGTCATCCACCTGCTGGCGGAACATCACCATCCCGCGGTTGGCATCGATGTCGATCACCTTCCCGTCGTACACGATGTCGCCGACGCGCAGCGTGTAGCCCCGGTTGTCGGTCCCCTGGAACAGGGCGACCGGCACACCGCGGGAATCGACGGCGAGGCCCTTGAGCGCGATCTCGTTGACGAGCATCCCGGCGATCCCCTTGGGACGCTTGCCGCTCGTCTCGACGTCCTTCTTCACCAACGGCTCGAACGGGTCGCGGCGCCCGCCCGGGTCGTACGAGAACTGCCGGCCGGTGATCACGGCCTCGCTCTCGACCTGGATCTGCTCCACCACCTGTTCGTTCGGGGAGAGCGGCGCGGCGGGCGCCGCTCCGGTCTCCTGCTGCGCCCAGGCGGGCCCGGCGAGGGCGATCAGGACGATCGTCCACGCCAGCGCGCGCCGGACCGAAGTGCTGGGCTGCCCGGTCACGCGACACCTCCCTTCTTGCGCTTCTTCTCGCTCTTCTCGACCTTCCCGCCCTTGTCGTCGACCTCGTCGCGGTAGACGTAGGTCTTGGCGACGAAGCTCGAGACGATCGTCGCGCGGACCTTGCGGTCGCTGTTGGGCGTGATCTTGACGTTCTCGACGTTGATGATCCGCGCGTACTTGCTGACCCGGTCGAAGAACATCCCCAGCTGGTGATAGTTGCCGTGGACCTCCATCCGGATCGGCTGCTCGCGCAGGAACTCCTGCTCCTGCGCCGAGCCGGGACCGAAGACGCGCAGCTCCAGGTTCGTCTGGTCGGCCAGCGCCTTGATCCACTTCAGGAGGTCGCCCAGCTCCGGCTGGGTGGGGAGGATCTGGCGCAGGTCGGCCAGCTTGCGCTCGAGCGACGCGATGTCGCGCGCGAGCTGCTCCTGCTTGGCCAGCGCCTGCTTCCCCTTGGCGATCTCGGCGTCCTTCTTCTCCAGCGTGTCCTTGAGCTGGACGATCTGGGCCTTCTGCGCCGACAGGCCGGCCGGCGCCCACTTGTACTGGCTGAAGATCAGCAGACCCGCGCCGGCTGCCGCCAGCCCGATCTGGCCCCACCACGGCAGGCTCTTGAAGTTCATGGTCAGCTCCTCGGGACCGCGTCGGGCGAAGGGGACGCCGTCTCTTCAACCGGCCCGGCGGCCGGCTGCACGCCCTCCTCGGGCGGCGGCGTGAAGCGACACGAGAGGGCGAAGCTGACCCCCTGCGGAGCGCGCTGCGTGTTGCCGAGCGTGACCTCGGTGAAGAACGGCGAGTCCTTCAGGTTGTTGTAGAAGTTGGAGACGGCGTTGTAGTTGGTCGCCCGGCCCTTCAGCGACACGCCCGACTCCTTCTCCTCCATCACCTCCAGCCAGAGGTAGTCCGGGATCTGGCGCGAGATCTGGTCCAGCAGGTGGACCGGCACGCGCTGCTGGCGCTTCAGCCCGGAGATCACCTCGACCTTGGTCTCCAGCGCCTTCTTCTTGGCCTGGAACTCGTCGACCTGCTTGAGCACCTTCTTCAGGTTCTCGATCTGCTTGTCGGCGTCGGCGATGCGGGTCTTCAGCTCGCTGATCTGGCTCTTGTTGTCGGCGTAGCGCCACCCGATCCAGCCGAGCGACGCCAGCACGAGCGCGGCCGCGATCAGGCCGGTGCTGCCACCGAAGTTGAGCGACGGCAGCTTCGACGGCTCCTTCTGCTTTCTCTCGAGCAGATTGACGCGGATCATCGGTCACCCGCCTTCCTGAGCGCGAGGCCGACGGCCACCGCCGTCTCCGGCCCCGTCTCCGCAAACTGGCCCTCGAGACGGCTCGGCAGCTTCACCTTCCGGAACGGGTCGAGCATGTCGACCCGCACTCCGAACTGCTTGCCGAGCGCGTCCTGCAGCCCCGGGAGGCGCGCGCCGCCGCCGGTCAGGAGGATCGCCTGCAGCGGCGTCTCCGTCCCGGCGAAGGCCTTCACGAAGTCGACCGTGCGGTGGATCTCGTGGCACAGGTCGTCGTTGACCGACGCGAGGATCGTCGCGACCTGCTCCATCGACACGCCCTCGACCGTCTCCATCCGCTTGGCCGCGTCGGCCTGCTCGCGGGAGAGGTTGAGTTCGCGCTGAAGCGTCGCGGTGTACTGGTTGCCGCCGATCTGGATGTCGCGCCAGAAGACCGACACGCCGTTCTGCAGGATGGCGATGCTGGTCACCGAGGCGCCGATGTCGATCAGGGCGGCGTGGCCGGGCATCTCGGCGGCGTAGTTCGCCTCGAGGCAGTTCAGCGCGGCAAACGTGCCGACGTCGACCACCACCGGCTCCAGGCCC
>CAYZDB010000315.1:0-3773 GCA_964476985.1 uncultured Acidobacteriota bacterium
CTTGCCGGGGGCCGGGTCGGTCGACGTCCAGTTGCAGCGCCAGGGCCCGGCGCGGCTCCCGGCCGCGGGCGAGGCCCCCCCGCCCGCCGCGGCCCAGGCGCCGGCCGGCCCGCGGGCGGCGAACATCCTCGGGGTCGCCTCGGGAAAGGGCGGCGTCGGCAAGAGCACGGTCGCCGTCAACCTGGCGGTCGCCCTGGCCCGCAAGGGACGCCGGGTCGGCTACCTCGACGCCGACGTCCACGGGCCCTCGGCCCCGCTGATGTTCGGGCTCGAGGGGCAGAAGCCGTACGCCGGGGACGACGGGCGCCCCAGCCCGCTCGAGGCCCACGGCGTGCGGATCATGTCGATGGGCTTCTTCGTCGAGCGCGACAACGCGGTGATCTGGCGCGGGCCGATCGTCGGCAACTTCATCCGGCAGCTGCTGCTGGAGGTCGACTGGGGCGAGCTGGACGACCTGGTGATCGACTTCCCGCCGGGCACCGGCGACGCGCAGCTGACGATCTCGCAGACGATCAAGATGACCGGAGTCGTCGTCGTCTCGACCCCCAACGACCTGGCGCTGATCGACGCGCTCAAGGCCATCGCGATGTTCCGCAAGGTCGAGGTCCCGGTCCTGGGACTGGTCGAGAACATGGCCTGGTTCGAGTGCCCGCACTGCCAGGAGCGGACCGACATCTTCGGCCGCGGCCTGGTCGACCGCGCGGCAGCCGAGCAGGAGGTGCCGATCCTGGGCCGGATCCCGATCGACCCGCAGGTCGTGGCCGAGTCGGACGCCGGGGTCCCGGTCGTCGCGACGCGGCCGGAGAGCGCCGCGGGCCGCGCCTACACCGCGATCGCCGAGGCAACACTGGCCGCCGCCGCCGCGGGCAGCGCGCCCCCGCGACCCCGCGGGCTCGGCGCCTTCTTCGACCGCTTTGGAAAGGGATAGGCCGCGATGGCGATCCTCCGCCCCACCCTTCCCCGGCTCCTGGTCGCGCTCGCGGCCGGCGCCGCGGTGGCCGCGTTCGCCCAGCAGCCGCCGGCCCCCGCCGCCCCGCAGTACTCGCTCGAGACCTACGAGGCGTTCCGATCCCGGCTCGAGGGGGTCTCGGGCCCCACCCAGCGGGCCGAACGCCTCGCCGAGATCGCGCTGGTCGAGCGGCCCGGCGGCCAGCTGCAGCAGATGGTCGACGCGGCGCTCGACGAGGAGATCCTCGAGGCCAAGGGAGCGCTGCGGCGGATCTTCCTGTCCGGCGACGAGACGGCCAAGGTCGAGGTGATGGAGCTGTACTCCCGGCACTGGCGGAGCGCGCTGGGCGTCGGCTTCGAGCCGGCCTTCGTCGACACGGTGCGGCGCGGGCTCGAGGACCCGAGCCCGAAGGTCCGCCAGGCGACGATCGCCTTCACCGCCGCGAACCACCTGCCGCGGATGGCCAACTTCCTGATCGATGCCGCCGAGGCCGATCCCGGCCTCACGCTCGGAGCCCTGCTGTCGATCGAGCAGAGCCGCGACCCGATCGGGGCGCGCTGGGTGACCGGGAAGATCGGCGACCCCGACCCCGCGATCCACGACGCGGCGCTGCTCGCGACCGTCCCGATGGAGCGCCGGGCCGCGTTCTTCCTGCGCGCGATGGTCGAGAGCCCGGACCCGAGCCAGCGGCGCCCCGGGGTCGAGGGGCTGCTCGTCGTGGCCCAGCCGGACGACCGCGCCTTCCTCGCCGCGTGGCTGGAACGGGATACGGCCGCGCCCGCCGCGCTGCGCGAGCGCGTCACCCGCGCGATCGCGGAGCTGGAGATCGGGACCTACAAGCCCGACCTGCCGAAGCGGCCGCCGCTGTCCTTCCCGCGCTAGCCTCCGGCCCGCAACCGGGCCGCGATCGTCTCGAGCGCGCCGGCCAGCGCGCCGTCCTCCTGCGCGTAACTGATCCGCAGCCAGTCCGGCGCGCTCGTCCCGAACGCCTCGCCCGGGATCACGACGATCTTGTCCTCGGCCATCAGCCGGCGCGCAAAGGCCATCCCGCCCCCCGCCGCCGACGCGTCGACCCAGGCGTAAAACGCCCCCTCGAGCGGCGCCATGCGCAGCCCCGGACGTCCGCCGAGGATCCGCTCGACCAGGTCCCGCCGGCGCCGGAAGACCGCGCGCACCGCCTGCCCCGCGACGCGTCCTTCCGGCGTGAAGGCGACGCGCGCGGCGCGCTGGGTCGGCGTCGGCGCGCAGGTCAGGAGGGTCTGCTGCAGGGCGACCACCCGCGCCATGAACTCGGCGTCGGGCGACACGACCCAGCCCAGCCGCCAGCCGGTCAGCGCGACCGACTTGGAGAGGCCGCCGCAGACGACGACGTGGGGCAGCGGCTCCGCGGGCGCGCCCGGCGCGTCGCCGTCACCCAGCCAGTAGAGGCTGCGGTAGGTGTCGTCGATCACCAGCGCCACCCCGCGCCGGGCCGTCTCCTCGGTCAGGCGCGCCAGGCTCGAGGCCGGCTCCACGGTGCCGGTGGGGTTCGAGGGGGTGATCACGACCAGCGCGCGCGTCGCGGGCGTGATCCGGTCGAGGACCTCTTCCGGATCGAGGTGGAACCCGCGCTCGGCACGCAGCGGGTAGGCGCGCGGCGTCGCGCCCCAGGTCTGCGCCGCGCGCAGCGCCCCGGGGAAGGCCGGGTCGGGGAGCAGGACCTCGTCCCCCGGGTCGAGCAGGCAGCCGAGCGCGACGAAGGTGGCCTGCTGGCAGCCGACCGTGATCACCGCGTCGCCGGCGCCGCGCGCGAAGGGCGCGTACGCGGCCGCGACCCGCTCGCGCAGCACGCCGTCGCCGGCGGTCGGCCCGTAGCCGGACGGACCCTCGGACGCGGCGCGCGCCAGCGCCTCGCGCAGCAGCGCGGGCGGCTCCAGGTCCGGCTGGCCGAGCCCCAGGTTGAGCGCGTCGGGCGGGGCCGATTCGAACAGCTCCCGGATCAGGGTGCGCTTGAGGCCGGCGACGCGCTGCGCGATCCGCGGGCTCAACGGAGCACCCCCTCGAGCGCGGCCCGGGCATCGGTCCCCGCGTCGCGGTCCTTGACGAGGATCGCGCAACCCGCCGCCAGCCCCTGCTCGCGCGCCCAGGGGTCGCCGACCGGCCGCGTGCCGGGAACGAGCACGGAGCGCGGCGGGATGTTCAGCGTGCCGTCCGCGCCGCCCCGCAGCACGCGGCGGCGGGGCAGGTCGAAGACCGGCGTCGAACGGGTCAGGATCACGCCCGCGCCGACCACCGTCCCGGCCCCCAGGCGCACCCCTTCCACCACCGCCGAGAGCGCGCCGACGAAGCAGCCATCCTCGACGATCACCGGCATCGCGCCCGGCGGCTCGAGCACGCCGCCGATCTGCGCCCCGGCCGAAAGGTGCACGCCGGCGCCGATCTGGGCGCACGAGCCGACCAGCGCGTGCGAGTCGACCATCGAGCCGCCGGCGACGAAGGCGCCGACGTTGACGTAGCAGGGGGGCATCAGGATGGCCCCCGCACCGACGTGCGCCCCGCGCCGCACGGCGCTGCCGCCGGCCACGACGCGGACCCCCGGCATCCCGTCCACCGGCCGCGGGGGAAAGGCCTCCTTGTCGCGGAAGCCGAGCGGCCCGGCCGGCGGAAGCTCGACCACTTCGGAGAAGCGGAACCCGAGCAGGATCCCGCGCTTCACCCAGGGGTGGACGGTCCACGCGGCCTCGGGGCTCGCCGCCGGCGGGGGCGTCGCGGCCCGCACCGTCCCGGCCTCGAGCCGGCCGATCAGTTCCTCGACCGCGGCGCGCACCGCCGCGCGCGGCGCCTC
>CAYZDB010000316.1:0-3772 GCA_964476985.1 uncultured Acidobacteriota bacterium
GGGCTTCGCGGCCACCGCCCCGCCGCTGCCGTCGTCGATCACCGCGATCACCGAGCCGACGGTCACCGTGTCGCCGACGCCGCCGTTCAGCGCGGCGACCTTCCCGCCGCGCGGCGAGGGGATCGTCACCGCGGCCTTGTCGGTCTCGACGTCGACCAGCGGCTCGTCCTCGCGGATCGTGTCGCCGACCGCGACGTGCCACTTGAGCAGTTCACCCTCGTGGATCCCTTCCCCGAGGTCGGGCAGCTTGAACTCGTACACGGCGGCCTCTCCGTTCTCGAATCTCGAGCTAGAAGTCCAGCGTCGCCTCGATCCCGTGGGCGACCTTGTCGGGACCGGGGATGAAGTGCTCTTCGCGGCTGAAGTAGGGCGTGACCACGTCGTACCCCGTGACGCGCTTGATCGGCGCCTCGAGGTACTCGAAGACGGTGTCGTTGATCGTCGCGATGATCTCGGACGAGGCGCTGTAGAAGCGCGGCCCCTCCTGGACCACGACGCAGCGCCCGGTCTTCTTCACCGAGGCGGCGATCGTCGCCTGGTCGAGCGGCGCCAGCGTCAGGAGGTCGATCAGCTCGATCGCGACCCCGCGCCGCTCCTGGACCTCGGCCACCGCCTGCTGGGTCGCGCGCATCATCGCGCCCCAGGTCACGACGGTCAGGTCGGTCCCCTCCTGGACCACGTGGGCCTGGCCGATCGGCAGCGTCTCTTCCTCTTCCGGGACCTCCTCGCGGAAGGCGCGGTAGGAGCGCTTGGGCTCCATGAAGACCACCGGGTCCGGGTCGCGGATCGCGGAGACGAGCAGCGCCCGCGCGTTGCGGGGCCCCGAGGGGATGACCACCTTGATCCCCGGCATCAGCGCGTACATCGACTCGCGCGCCTCGGAGTGGTGCTCCAGGGCGCGCACGCCGCCGCCGTAGGGAAAGCGCATCACGAGCGGGCAGGTGAAGTGGCCCAGCGTGCGCGAGCGGTAGCGCGTGGCGTGCCCTTCGAGCTGCCCGATCGCCAGGTACGAAAAGCCGTCGAACTGCATCTCGCAGACCGGCTTCAGGCCGGCCAGCGCCATCCCGATCGAGGTCCCCAGGATCCCCGACTCGGCCAGCGGCGTGTCGATCACGCGGGCCTCGCCGAACTTCTTGTAGAGCCCGGCGGTGACGCGGAAGACGCCCTCGTTGATCCCGACGTCCTCGCCCAGGACCAGCACCGAGGGGTCCTGCTCCATCTCCTGCAGCAGGGCGAGGTTGATCGCCTGCACCATCGTCATCTTAGCCATGGGACTTGCTCCGCTGCAGGGCCGCGAGGAACTCCGCGCGCTGCTCCTCCAGGAAGGCGTGGCGCGTGCCGTAGACGTGGTCGAAGGCGGTCTCGGGCCGGGCCACCTCGCGCGTCTCGTAGTCGCGCACGCCGCCGTCGATCTCGTGCTTGATCTCCTCCAGCAACGCGGCTTCCTTGCCGTCGTCCCACAGCTTCCTGCCGCGCAGGTAGGCCCGGAAGCGGATCAGCGGGTCGCGCTTCTCCCACTCCTTCACCTGCTCGTCGCTGCGGTACTTGGTGGGATCGTCGGCGGTGGTGTGCATCATCAGGCGGTAGGTCAGGGCCTCGATGAAGGTCGGCCCCTCGCCGCGGTAGGCGCGGTCGAGCGCTTCGCGCGTCGCCCGGTACATCGCCAGCGCGTCGTTCCCGTCGACCCGCAGCGAGGGCATCCCGAAGGCCAGCCCCTTCTGCGCGATCGTCTCGGAGACGGTCTGCTTGGCCAGCGGCGTCGAGATCGCCCACTGGTTGTTCTGGCAGATGAAGACCGCGGGGGCCTTCCAGACCGCGGCCATGTTGGCGCCTTCGAGGAAGTCGCCCTGCGAGGTCGCGCCGTCGCCGAAGAAGGTGACGACCGCGGCGTCCTTCTCGCCGCGGTACTTGAGCGCGTAGGCCACGCCCGCCGCGTGCGGGATCTGCGAGCCGACGATGACCGCGATCGGGAGCGTGTTGGGAGCGCCGGGGAAGACGTTCCCCTCCTCCTGGCCGCCCCAGAACATCAGGATCCGGGAGAACGGCACGCCGCGCATCAGCATCCCGCCCAGCTCGCGGAAGGCGGGGACCAGCCAGTCGCGCTCGGTCATCGCCAGCATCGGGCCGCAGGAGGCCGCTTCCTGCCCGGTCGAGGGGCTGAAGGTCCCGAGCCGCCCCTGGCGCTGCAGCTTGAGCATCCGCTGGTCGGCCTCGCGGCCCAGCACCATCCCGCGGTAGAGCTTCAGCAGCTGGTCGTCCGCCAGCTTCGGGTCCAGCTTCGGATCGACCTTTCCGTCCTCGTCCAGCACCTGGAGGAAGGGGATGGTGAAGGTCCGGGTGTCCTTGAGCGGCATGGTCGGTCCTTTTCGGCGGGCGGCGGCCGGACCGGGCGAGGAGAGCGCCCCGAAGCGGGGCCGCGCCACCCCGGAAAACGGCCCGCGAGTCTATCGCGAATCCCCCCCCTGGTCACAGGATCGGGGCCCCTTCCGGCCGGCAGCGTCCCAAACCAACTGTTACACTTCGCTGGACTTATCCGGACGCGGTAGCGGGGCCGAGACCGGAACGGGGGAGGAGGAATCGGCGTGGCCGGAGAGGATCTCGCACGGATTGTCGACGAGGCCGCCCGCGCGGGGGGCGCGGGCGGCGTGGGTGGCGTGGACCGGGTGGATCGGGGGCGGGGGGTCCTGCTGGGACTGGCCGCCGGCAACGCGCTCGGCGTGCAGGCCGAGTTCTGGGACTCCGGCGAGATCGCGTCCGAGCACCCCGAAGGGCTGCGCGACATCGACCCCGCCGAGCACCTCCACCCGTGGGACGACGACGTGGCCCAGGCCGCGCTGCTGGCCGAGGCGATGCTGGCCGGCGACGGGCGGATGAGCTGCGAGGACCTGGCCCGGCGGCTGACCGCGTGGTTCGACGGGAACGGGCGCGGGATCGGGAACCTGACCTACCGGATCATCGAGTCGTGGAAGCGCGGCGTGCCGGCGGCGGACGCCTCCCGCCGGGCCTGGGAGGAAACGCACCCGCGCGCGGCCGGCAACGGCGCCGTGATGCGCTGCGCGCCGGTCGCGGTGCGCTGGCAGCGCCAGGGCGCCCGGCTGGTCGAGGAGAGCGCGCGCTCGTGCCTGGTCACGCACTTCGACCCGCGCTGCGTGATGAGCTGCGTCGCGGTCAACGTCGCGATCGCCGCGGCGCTGAACGGCGCGACCGTCGACCTGGAGCGGCTGGCGCGCGCGATCCCCGCGGAGACCCACGACGAGGGCCAGACCGCGGACGCGATCCGCGCCGCGGCGGGCGAGACGCCGGAGTCGATGCAGCTCGACCGCGAGCCGGGGACCGGGTACACGCTGCTGGCGATGAAGGTCGGGCTGTGGGCGGCGACCCGCGCCACGGACCTCGAGGAGTCGCTGGTGCGGGTGGTCTCGCTGGGCGGCGACACCGACACCAACGGGGCGGTCGCCGGCGCGGTGCTGGGGGCGCGCTTCGGCGCGCGCGCGATCCCGGCGCGCTGGATCGAGCGGCTGCGCGATCCGCAGCGCCTGATCGAGCTGGCGGACGGGCTCACCGCGCCATCGTAGGGGCCGCCCTCCGTGGCGGCCCGGATCACGAAAAACAACGGGCCGGCCCGGAGGCCGGCCCCAAGGGATTCGCGATGACGCGGGACGGGCCGGCACGAAGGCCGGCCCCTGCGGTTATTTCTTGGTGGCGGCTGCGACCGGCTTGTTCTTCGCGCGGGCCAGCTCGTCGTCGCTGATCTTGGCGGAGGCGTCCAGCG
>CAYZDB010000317.1:0-3771 GCA_964476985.1 uncultured Acidobacteriota bacterium
TCCCCCGCGATCCGCTCGTGCAGCCGCGCCAGCGCCAGCCGGACGTCGTCGCCGTGGCCGACCTCGTGGTAGGCGCCGCCGCTGGCGGCGGCGATCTCGCGCAGGGGCAGGGTGTGCTGCCACTCGCGCGAGCGCGCGAGGCCGACGACGAAGAGCGAGAGGTCGGGGATCGCTGCCGCGGCGTCGGCGACCCGCTCCCAGCCGACCTGCTTCACCGCCTGCGAATCGCCGCCGTCTGTGACCAGCAGCAGGACCTTCCGCCCCGGCCGCGACTCTAGGCCCAGCAGCAGGTCGTGGATCGACTCGCGCAGCAGCGTGTTGGTGCCGTAGCGCAGCCGGCGGGCCGCCGCCGCCAGCTCGTCGCGGCCGGCGCCGGGCGGGGCGAGCAGCACGAAGTCGTCGTCGAGCGAGGCGAACAGCGCCTGCTCGTGCGGCGCCAGCGTGCCCGCGAAGGCAGCCAGCGCGTCGCCGATCGCCGGCAGGAACTCGCTCATGCTGCCGCTGGTGTCGACCACGACGGCGTAGAGCACCGGCACCTCGCCCTGGTCGATCGCGACCACGCGCGCGGGGGTGCCGTCCTCGGTGACCTCGACGTCGGCCGGCGCGAGGGCGCGGCAGCGCGCCTCGCCGGCCGGATCCGCGGCGCCGGGCGCGGCCTCGACGCGGACCGGCCAGGGGACGCGGCGGACCTCGACCTGCTCGACGACGGAGAGCGCGACCGCCGCGGCGAGCGCGATCATGGCGCGGGCGCGCCGTCCCCGAGGCGGGCCCGGACCTCGGCCAGGTACAGGTCCAGGTAGGCCTCGCGCCCGAACATGTAGCGCGAGGCGAAGCGCACGAGCGGGTTGCCGATCTCGCCGCGCTCGGTGACGGTCAGCTCGCTGCCGCCGCCGGGAGCGCCCGAGACGGTGAACTCCCACGCGCCGCGGAACGGCCCCTCGGCGGCGACGATCGTGCGGACCAGGCGCCGGGGCGGGTCGCTCTCGGTCGTCTCGAGGGTCATCGAGCGTCCCCCCTGGTAGACCTCGCGCCAGGTCTCGCGCGGACCGCCGCCCGCGCCGCCGCTTCCGCCGACCGGCTCGATCCGCTCGATCCCCTTGCGCCAGGCGGCCTGGCCGGGGACGTCCGCGATCAGCGCGAAGGTCTCCTCGGGCGGCGCGGGGAGCGTGACGCTGCGGGTGGCCGTGAACTCGGAGGGGAGGAAGAGCCCGACCAGCGTCATCCCGACCGGGATCGCGACCAGCACCCCGAGCAGGCCCAGGAGGAACCAGATGCCGTAGCGCATCGCCGACATGGCGGCATTCTCGGCCCCGGGGAGAGGCCGGGGCAAGCGCGCGTTCCGGGCCCCCTTCCCGGCCGCCCGGCTTTGCTGCGAAGATGCGCGACCCGCTCCCGGAGGATCGCCGCGTGTCCAGACCGGTCAACCCCCTGTTCGCCCGGAAGTCGCTCGAGCTGCTGCTCGAGGAGATGAAGGGCGACAACCGCCTGCGGCGCGTGCTCGGCCCGGTGCAGCTGACCTCGCTGGGGGTCGGCGCGATCATCGGGACCGGGATCTTCGTGCTGACCGGGCAGGCCGCGCACGACAAGGCCGGCCCGGCGCTGATCCTCTCGTTCGTGGTCTCGGGGATCGCCTGCATCTTCGCCGCGCTCTGCTACGCCGAGTTCGCGTCGATGGTGCCGGTCGCGGGCTCGGCCTACACCTACGCCTACGCCACGATGGGCGAGCTCTTCGCCTGGATCATCGGCTGGGACCTGGTGCTGGAGTACACGGTCGTCTCGGCCACGGTCTCGCACGGCTGGTCGCACTACTTCCAGGACTTCCTGGGGATCTTCGGGATCCACGTGCCGAAGGTCCTCTCGATCGCCCCCTTCGACTACGACCCGTCGGTCGGGCACTTCGTCCTGACCGGGGCGTGGTTCGACCTGCCGGCGATGATCGTCGCCGGGGTCGTGACCGTGATCCTGGTCAAGGGGATCCGCGAGAGCGCCGGCTTCAACACCGCGATGGTGATCGTCAAGCTGGCGATCGTCTTCCTGGTGATCGGCGTCGGCGCGTTCTACGTCAACCCCGAGAACTGGAAGCCGTTCGCGCCGTTCGGGTACGCGGGGGTCAGCCTCTTCGGCCACACGGTGCTGGGCCAGACCGACGCCGGCGGCCACCCGCTGGGGATGCTGGCGGGCGCGGCGATCATCTTCTTCGCCTACATCGGGTTCGACTCGGTCTCGACCCACGCCGAGGAGGCGAAGCGGCCGCAGAAGGACGTGCCGATCGGGATCGTGGCCTCGCTGCTGCTCTGCACCGTGCTCTACATCGCGGTCGCGGCCGTCCTGACCGGGATGGTCCCGTACGACCGGATCAACATCGACGCGCCGGTCTCGGACGCCTTCGCGCAGGTCGGGCTGCCGTGGATCCAGCTGCTGGTGGCGCTCGGGGCGCTGGCCGGCATCACCTCGGTGCTGCTGGTGATGATGCTCAGCCAGCCGCGCGTGCTGCTGGCGATGGCGCGCGACGGGCTGATCCCGCCGTCGTTCTTCGGAGCGGTCCACGAGCGCTTCCGGACGCCGTGGAAGTCGACGATCCTCACCGGGATCGTCGTGGCGCTGCTGGGTGGCTTCCTGCCGCTGCGGATGCTGGCCGAGCTGACCAACATCGGGACGCTCCTGGCCTTCGTGATCGTCTGCGTCGCGGTGTTGATCATGCGGGTCACCCACCCGGAGGCGGCGCGGCCGTTCCGGGCGCCCGGCGGGCTGGCGACGCCGATCCTGGGGATCGCGTTCTGCCTGCTGCTGATGATGTCGCTGCCGGTCGAGAACTGGTGGCGGCTGATCATCTGGCTGGCGGCGGGGATGCTGATCTACATCCTCTACGGGAGGCACCACAGCGAGTTGCGGAAAAGAAACCGGGGACAGCTACCGTAAGTCGGTAAGCCGGCGCCCTGCCGAGAGAAGCTGTCCCCGGTTTGCGGTCGCGGCTTCGAGCGCCGTGGCGAAGCGCTCGGCCATCCGCACCTGCGAGTAGCGGTCGACGGCGTCGTCGTCGCCGCGCCAGCGCACGGCGCCGTCGCGCGCGTACTCCTGCCACCAGCCGGCCAGCGCGGCTTCCACCTCGGGCTGCGTGGTCGCCCGGATCCCGGCGCCGGTCTCGCGCAGCAGGTCCGCCAGCACCCCTTCGCCGCCGCCGACCAGCAGGATCGGCCGCCGGGCGGCGAGGTACTCGAAGATCTTCCCGGTGAAGACGCCGGCCTCGCGCTCGCCGCCCCAGTGCAGCAGCAGCAGCCCCTGCGACTCCTGCTGCGCGCGCAGCGCCTCCTCGCGCGGGGCCCAGGGGAGGACCTCGACCACGCCGGAAAGGCCGCGCGCCTCGGCCATCGCGGCGACCCACGGCTCGTGCTTCGCGTAGAGGCGGAGCTTCACGCGATCGCGCGGCAGCCTGCCCGCCGCCAGCAGCGCGGCCAGCGCGTCGAACAGCAGCGTGGGGTCGCGGCGTCCCTGGTAGAAGGTCCCGGTGTGCGTCAGGACGAAGTCCGGCGACGGCCCGGGGGCGAGGCCGCGCAGGGCGGGGTCGAACCCGTTGGGGATCGCGCGCGCGGGGATCGCGGGATAGAGCGCGCGCAGCTCGGCGGCGAGCGGCTCCGACACCGTGACCAGCGCCGACGCCGTCGCGAAGGTCCGGCGCTCGAGCCGCGACTCGAGCCGCCGGCGCCAGGCCGGTGCGGCCGAGTTGTGGTCGGTCGACCACAGATCGCGCAGGTCGGCGATCCACGGCAGGCC
>CAYZDB010000318.1:0-3765 GCA_964476985.1 uncultured Acidobacteriota bacterium
GGGGCGCCCCTCCAGCTGCTGCAGCCGCGCCAGCCCGACCAGCGCCGGCGCCGGCAGCGCCGCCGCGCCCGGGCCGCGCAGCGGGTCGACCGGCTGCCCGGCCGGCGCCGCCGCCAGCAGGCGCTCCAGCGCGATCCAGCTCGCGCGGTCGCGCGGGTCGAGCGCCAGCGTCGCGCGCAGCTCCTGTTCGTCGCGCTGCGTCGGCTCGGCCAGCCGCGCCAGCCCCAGCGGCCGGGCCCAGGCCCGCGCCGAGCGGCCGTCGATCCAGTAGGTCGCGTAGGCGTTGGCGGCAAACAGCGCGAGCAGCGCGAAGACGATCCGCCCGCGCCAGCCGGGCGCCCCGCCCGCCAGCCGCTCCACCCCCAGCGCCAGCGCGACGACCAGCGCCCCCAGCGCCGGGAGCGCGTAGAAGGCCTTGACCTGGGCGTAGGCCGGCACCTTCAGCGAGAAGAGCACCAGCGCGAACAGCCCGGCCGCGGCGCTCCCGCCGATCAGCAGGTCGATCGGACGCGGGGCGCGGACGATCCGCGCCAGCCCGATCGCCGCGCCGACCAGGATCGCGACCGTCGGCAGCAGCGCGAGCAGCATCCCGGCAGCCAGGCCAAAGTCGCTCCAGGGCGGCCGGACCGCGACGTCGGACACGCTTCCCAGCAGCGCATCGCCCCACAGCGTCGCGTAGAGCCCGTCCCACACCCCGCCTACCGCCGCCAGCGCCGGCTCCGCCAGCGCCCGCCCGAACGACGCGAAATCGCCGGCGCTGCGGAAGCCCGGGTCCTGCCACCAGGTCGCGAAGCCCGAGGCCTTGTCCCAGTTGCCGACGACCGGCCGGCCGAAGCGCGCCAGCACGCGCAGGTACTGCCAGCCGCAGACCACGCCCGCGACCGCCAGCACCGTGGCCAGCCCCAGGCCGCGCGCGCGTCGTCCCTCGCGGCTGCGCTCCTGCCACGCCGCCCAGGCGAGCGCGGCCAGCGCCGGGGGGACGACGATCAGCGTCGTGATCCGCGTCAGCAGCGCGGCGCCCAGCGCGAGGCCCAGCCACGCGTAGTCGCGCGGCCGCGGCGCCGCGCTCGTCAGCAGCCGCGCGGACAGGACCAGCACCGCCAGCGCCAGCGTCGACGAGAGGGTCTCGTTGGTCGGGTAGTGGAAGAGGTAGAGCGGGATCGGCAGGAAGGCCGCGAACAGCAGCCCCGCGGCGTGCAGCCGCGTCCGGCCCGGGAAGAGCGCGCGCAGCAGCTCCAGCACCAGCCACGCGTTGGCGATCGCCAGCAGCGCCTGGAAGAGCCGCAGCACCAGGATCCCCATCGGGCTGTCGGCCGGCCAGCCGCCGGGGGTCAGGAGCGCCGCGACCGCCGCGTAGTAGAGCGGCGGGTGGTACATCTGCCAGCCCTCGTTGGCCAGCGGCAGCGACCAGGTGGTGCGAATCCGCTCGATGTAGGCCAGGTGGCCGTCGGCGTCGTATCCGTAGGTCGGGTGGAGCAGCGGCGAGTTGTGCGCGATCAGCGCCAGCCACAGGACGGCGATCGCCCCCAGCGCCAGCTCCCACTCGCGGCCGGCCAGCCGGCCGGGGAGCCCGCGCGCCAGCAGGCGGTCGAGGCCCCATGCCGCCAGCAGCGCGACCGCGAAGAGCGCGAGCAGCAGCGGCAGGCGCTGCACCAGGGCCTGCGGCGGTGCGGGCGGCCCGCCCGGCTCCAGCCGGCGTGGCGGCGGGGGCGCGGACGCGAGCTGCGCCGGCACCGGCTCGGCACCGCCCCACGAGGCGGCCCAACTGGCGTCGGTCCGCAGCGCGCCGCCGGGCAGATCGAGCGACAGCGCCACCGCCGGGCGGCCGAGCGGATTGCGCACCTTGACGACGATCGTGTTGGTCCCGGCGTGGATCGCCTTGCCGACCGTCCCCTGCCGGACCTTCTTCCAGGAGGGCTGCGCGGGCAGCGCGATCTTCCGGCCGTTGACGTAGACGTCGGCGTCGCGGAAGGCCATCACGCGCAGCGGCACGCGCGTCAGGTCGGTGGCGCACTCGAAGGTCCGGCTGAACTCGGCCGGCATCTTCGCGGAGGGACGCATCGTCAGGCTGGGCGGAGCGGGGTAGACGATCCACTCGCCCAGCCCCGGGCGCTCGGGGAGGAAGGAGAGGACCGGCCCGCGGGAGGCGCTCCAGGCGAGCCAGCCGATCGCCGCGGCGGCGAGCAGGACCAGCGCGATCGCCCGCGCGGGGGCCGAGAAGAGCCAGCGCATGGCGCATTCTGCCACGGCCCGGCGGGGATCGAGGATAATCGCCCGCGAGATGGCGAAGAGCGGATCCCAGCGTGCGGCGGCGGACGCGCCGCCGGAGCGTCCTGGCGCCGGCGTGGCCGGGGAGCGCCTGGCCTGGCTGCTCCTGCTGGTGGTCGTGGCGCTCGTGCTCGTCGCGCGCGTCCGGCTGCTCGACCTGCCGCTCGAGCGCGACGAGGGCGAGTACGCCTACGCCGGCCAGTTGCTCCTGCAGGGCGTCCCCCCGTACGCCGAAGCCGACAACATGAAGCTGCCGGGGGCCTATTTCGCCTACGCCACGAACATGGCGCTCTTCGGCCAGACCGCGCGCGGCGTGCACCTGGGCCTGCTGGCCTGGAACCTCGCGGCGATCGCGCTGCTGGCCGCGCTGGGGCGGCGGCTGTTCGGCGTGGCGATCGGCGCGGCGGGGGCGGCGGTCTACGCGGTGCTCTCGCTCAGCCCGTCGGTGCTGGGGCAGGCCGCGCACGCGACGCAGTTCCTCGTGGCGCCGCTGCTCGGCGGCTGCCTGCTGCTGGCGGGCGACCCGGCGCGGCGCGGTCTCGGACGGACCGCACTGGCCGGCGTGCTCTTCGGCATCGCCTTTTTGACGAAGCAGCACGCGGTCTTCGCGATCCTGTTCGGGGCGGCGGTCGTTCTGTACGACGCGTGGGCGGTCGCCCGCCGCCCGGCCCGCGAGCGGGCCGTCCAGCTCGCGGCCTTCGCCGGCGGGGCCGTGCTGCCGTTCGCGCTGCTGTGCGCGTTCCTGGCCGCGCAGGGGCTGTTCGCGAACTTCTGGTTCTGGACCTTCACCTACGCCGCGCGCTACGTCTCGGCGGTGCCGCTGGGCGAGGGGCTGCGGATCTTCCTGGTGCGGCTGCCGCAGGTGATCTGGTTCAACGCCCCGCTCTGGCTGCTCGCGGCCGCCGGGGTCGCGGCGCTGGCGGCCGGGCCGTGGCCGCGCCGCTCGAAGCTGTTCCTCGCGGGGCTCGCCGCGGCGTCGTTCCTGGCGGTCGTGCCGGGGCTCTACTTCCGCCACCACTACTTCGTCGTGCTGCTCCCCGCGATCGGGCTGCTGGCCGCGCTGGGGGCCGACGGGATCGCGCGGCGGCTCGCCCCGCGGGCGCGGACCGCGCTGCTGGTGGCGCTGGTCGCCGCGGCGGCCGGCGTCGCGCTGTACCGCCAGCGCGAGCCGCTCTACGCCTGGGACGCGACGACCTTCATGCGCGCGGTCTACACCACCAACCCCTTCCCCGAGTCGGTGGAGGTGGCGGACTACCTGCGGCGCCAGGCGCCGGCCGGGGCGCGGATCGCGGTGCTGGGCTCGGAGCCGCAGATCTACTTCTACAGCGGCCACCGCGCCGCCGCGCGCTACATCTACGCCTACGCGCTGGTCGAGGAGCACCCGTTCGCGGCGCGGCTGCAGCAGCAGACGGCGCGCGAGATCGAGGAGGCCCGGCCGGAGTTCGTCGTCTGGGCGCGCGCCGACTACTCGTGGCTGGAGCGGCCGGGCGCCAGCCG
>CAYZDB010000319.1:0-3757 GCA_964476985.1 uncultured Acidobacteriota bacterium
GCCGGCCGGCCTTGGCGCGCAGCAGCGCGCCGGGGTCGGGCACCGAGAGGGCCGCGACGCCGTCGATCGCCAGGATCACGTCGTCCGGCTTCACGTCGACGCCGGGGCGGGCCAGCGGCGAGGCCAGCTCCGGCCGGTCGGGGTCGGAGCGGTAGATCGACAGGACGCGCAGGCCGCCCGCTGCCGCGTCGCGCGCCAGCCGCGCACCCAGGAAGGCGGGATCCGGCTCGGCGTCCCCCTTTCGCGCGTCGCCGCCGTAGACGAAGGTGTGCAGCGCCTCGACCTCGCTCACCATCTGGGCCAGCAGGTCGGACAGCTCGCCGCGGCTCCGCACGCGCTCGACCAGCGGCAGGTAGCGCGCGCGCATCGCGTTCCAGTCGACGCCGTGCATCGCCCGGTCGTAGAAGTAGTCGCGCTCCAGGCGCCAGGCTTCGTTGAACATCTGGCGCCACTCTTCGCGCGGATCGACGGTCAGCGTGAAGGCGGACAGGTCGACCTTCTTCTTGTCGAGGTCGGTGACCGGCGCGGCGGCGGCGGCGAAGACGTAGAGCGCGTCGTCCTTGCGGACCAGGATCTTCTTGCCGTCGGCGCTGGGCTCGGCCCAGGCCACGCCGGCCAGCACGGTCTTCACCTCCGGCTTCTCGCTGGTGATCTCGAGCGCCTGCAGGTCGGCCTTGCCCCGCTCTCCGGTGGCGGACGAGAGCCAGAAGAGCGTCTTCTCCGTGACGAACAGGCCGCGGTAGTTGCCGGGCGGCACCGGGACCTCGACCAGCCGGGCCTCGAGGCCCGCGGCGGTGACGGCCGTCGCCGGAGCGGCCTTCTTGCCCGCCTCGTCCGCGGCGTCGTCCTTCTTTTTCTTCTCGCCGTCCGCGGCGGGGCCGTCCTTCTTCTTCTCGCCGTCCGCGGCGCCCTCGTCCTTCTTCGCGTCCGCCGGGTGCAGCTCGTCCGGGGGCTCGAAGGGCGAGCGCAGGCCGGGCGTCAGCGGCAGCAGGTAGATCCGCGTGGTCTTGTCGAAGAACGGCTCGGGCTGCATCAGGCCCCACGGCCCAGGGACCAGCGATTCGAGGTGCCGCTCGGACAGGAAGACGAGCCACTTCCCGTCGGCCGAGAACACGGGGTTCGAGCTGTCGTAGCGGTCGGTCGTCGCGAACAGCGCGGCGGCCGGGGCGCCGTCCGCGGTCCGCGCGCCCGCCTCCGCCGCGTAGAGGCGGACGCGCCGGTTGAGGTTGTCGCCGGGCACCGCCGCGGCCAGCCAGCGGCCGTCGGGCGACCAGCCCGGCTCCTCGACGTCGCCGATCGCGTTCTCGTCCAGCTTGCGGGTGGCGCCGGTCGCGACCTCGGTCAGCCACAGCCGCTGGTTCTTGTCGGTGTGCGCGACCCGCGCACCGTCGGGGGAGGGGAGCGCGAGCCAGCGCAGCACCTCGCCGTCCCGGGTGACCTGGCGCGCGTCGCCGACGCCGTTGGCCGGCAGCGTCCAGAGCTCGACCTCGCCCGACTCGTCCGAGAGCGAGAGCAGCGCCTTGCCGTCGGGCAGGAAGCGCGCGTCGCGGAAGCGCACGCCGGGCCGGCGCGAGGCCTCGACGAACCGGCCGGGCCCGACCGGCGCGACGAAGACCTGCCCGCGCGCGGTGAGCACGACGCGCGCGCCGTCGGGTGCGAGATGGGCGGAGGTGGTCCAGCTCAGCGGGTCCTTGACCGTGCGCTCGCGGGTCTGGTCGAGGTCCGAACCCAGCGTGATCGCGAGCGGCGTCTCCGTGCCCGTCGCGAGGTCGAAGAGGAACAGGTCCGCGCCGGAGCGGAAGGCGACCCGCCCCGCGTCGAGCGAGGCCTCGGCGATGTCCCACGGGCGGGCCGTGTGCTGGCGCAGGTCCTTCCCGTCGCCGGTCATCGACCACAGGTTCATCGTGCCGTCGCGGTCTGACAGGAAGTAGACGCGGCCGCTCCAGGTCATCGGGTTGCGGCTCGTGCCGGGGTAGTCGGCGGTCAGCGGGACCGCTTCGGCGTCGCCCCCGTCCCAGCGCCAGAGCTGCTGGACCGTCCCGCCGCGGTAGCGCTTGGTGTGGCTCCCCTGGAACGGCAGGCGCACGAAGAAGAGCGCCGTGCCCGCCTCGTTCCACGCGCCGTCGGAGGCCTCGGCCAGCGGGATCGGGCGCGAGGCGCCGGTCGCCAGGTCGAGCGTCTCGAGCTGAACCGACGGCAGCGTCGAGCGCGCGCTCGTCGCGTAGATCACCTGCCCGTCGCTGGTCCAGCCCGAGACGATCGGCGTGCCGCGGCCGGAGGACGCCTGCCAGGTGCGTCGGACCGGCGTCCCGCCCGCGAGCGGCATCGTGTAGACCTCCGCCGGGCCGTCGTAGCGGCCGACGAAGGCGACGGTCGTGCCGTCGGGCGAGATCGCCGGGGCGCTCTCGCCCGAGGCGTCGGTGGTCAGCCGCGACGCCAGCCCGCCGCGCGTCGAGACCCGCCAGAGATCCCCTTCGGAGACGAAGACGATCGTGTCGCCGCGCAGGGCCGGCTGGCGGTAGTAGCCGAGCGGGGCGGTGGCCGGGGTCGGGGTTGAGACCGGACCGGCGGCAGCGCCGGGGAGCGCGAACCCGGCCAGGAGGGCGAGGAGGACAAGGCGCGACATCGGGCCTCCAGGGAGGGGGTCGGGACGGGGCGCGATGATAGCGGAGCGGCCCGGCGCGCCGGGACCGTCACGCGCGGCGAACGGGCGAAGGTGTAGAGTGAACGGGCCGGCAGACGGGCGGTCGCCTCTCCCCCCCCTCGACCCCCTGCCCGCGTCCGTCCATGGGTCTCGACTTCCAGCACCCCGCCGTCCCGCGCGTCGACGACGCGCTGTGCACCGCCTGCGCGCTCTGCGCGACGGTCTGCCCCAGCGGAACGCTGGCGCTCGAGGAGGGCCGGATCCGGATCGCCACCCGGATGTTCACCGGCTGCATCGGCTGCGGCCAGTGCATGGCCGTGTGCGCCACCGACGCGATCCGCGTCACCGGGCGCCGGCTCGATCCCTCCGACCTGGTCGCGCTGCCGGCGCCGGACTCCGAGCGGGACGCCTGGGACGCGCTCGATGCGCTCGCGCTCTCCCGGCGCAGCGTGCGGCGCTTCGCGCCCCGCCCCGTCGAGCGCGAGCTGCTGGAGCGGATCCTGTCGCTGGCGTCGACGGCCCCGACGGGGATCCCGCCGACCGAGGTCGGGGTCGTCGTCTTCGACTCGCCCGAGAAGGTCCACGCGCTCGCCGCCGACGCGGTCGTCGCCTTCCGCCGTGCGCTGAGGATGTTCCACCCCCTCGCGCTGGGGGTGATGCGCCCGTTCCTGGGCGCCGAGGGCTATCGCGGCATCAAGGAGTTCGTGCGGCCGCTGCTGGCGGAGATCTGCGCGCGCTGGGACGAGGGCCACGACGTGCTCTTCTACGATGCCCCGGCCGCGCTGCTGTTCCACCGCGGGCCGTTCGGCGACGGCGCCGACGCCGCGATCGCCGCGACCTACGCGATGCTCGCCGCGCAGGCCCTCGGCCTGGGGAGCTGCATGATCGGCACGACGGCCGGCTTCGACCACGATCGCGCGCTGAAGCGGAAGTACGGGATCCCGGAGGAGAACAAGCTCGGGCTGGCGCTGATCCTGGGCCACCCCGCGGTGAGCTACTCCCGGAGCCTGCGGCGGCAGTGGGCCCGCGTGCACTGGGCGTAGGTCCGCGATTGGCGTGGCGAGGGCGGTGGCTGCTGTCGGAGAGGCGAGGGCGGTTGCCGCTGTCGGAGAG
>CAYZDB010000320.1:0-3742 GCA_964476985.1 uncultured Acidobacteriota bacterium
GGACGAGTGCCCGCTGGCCCGCGGCGGGGACCCGCGCGCGATCGCGCGCTCGCACACCGCCCGGCTCATCGCCGCGCTGGCGCGGCGGCGCACGCTCGCCGCGCCGGAGGGGGTTGCGCTCCCGTTTGACGCGCTGGCCGGCGCGCTCGCCGCGCTGCTCGAGCGCAGCGGGCGCTGCGGCCCCGGGGCGCCGCCGCGCGCCCGCACCGCGCTGGCCGTGGCCGAGCTGGCCCGGCGCCGCGGCGGGCCGTTCGGCGCGACGGGCCCCTTTCTCGCGCCCGCCGAACTGGAACAGGTGGCGGCGCACGTCCCGCCGGGAAGCGGCCGCGGCGACCGCGAGCTGGAGCGGGTCGAGGCCTGGCTGCGCCGCGCGACCGCGCACGACGCGGCGCTCGTCGAGCTGCGCTGAGGAGGCGCGATGCCGCCACGGCTCGGGGCCCACATGTCGATCGCCGGCGGTGTCGACCGCGCGGTCGACCGGGCCGTGCGCGCCGGCTGCGAGACGCTGCAGGTCTTCACCGCGTCGGCCAACCAGTGGGCGGGCAAGCCGCTGACCGGCGAGGTCGTGGCCCGCTTCCGCGAGAAGCGCGCCGCGGCGGGCGCGATCCCGGTGCTGTCGCACGACTCGTACCTGATCAACTGCGCCTCGCCCGACCCCGCGCTGTGGGAGCGCTCGGTCGCCGCGCTGGGCGAGGAGCTGGAACGCTGCGCGCGGCTGGGGATCGAGCTGCTGGTCATGCACCCGGGCGCGCACATGGGCGCGGGCGAGGACGCTGCCGTCGAGCGCGTCGCGCGCGCGCTGGACCTCGTGCTGGCGCGCCCCGGGACGGAGGGGGTGACGATCCTGCTGGAGAACACCGCCGGCCAGGGCACGGCGCTGGGCCACCGCTTCGGGCAGCTCGCGGCGATCGTCGCGCGCGCGGCGTGCGGCGCCCGGCTCGGCGTCTGCGTCGACACGCAGCACGCCTTCGCCGCCGGCTACGACCTGGCCTCGGACGACGGCTGGGAGCGCACCTGGGACGAGTTCGAGCGGGTGCTGGGCCGGGAACGACTGCGCGCGCTGCACCTCAACGACTCGAAGCGGCCGCTGGGATCGCGCGTCGACCGCCACGAGCACATCGGCCTCGGCCTGCTGGGCGCGGCGGCGTTCGCCCGGGTCATGACCGACCCGCGGCTCGACGGGCTGCCGGCCTCGCTCGAGACCGAGAAGACCGAGGACGGCTGCGAGGACGAGCAGAACCTCGCGGTGCTGCGGCGGCTCGCGGGCAGCGGGGAGCCACCGGGCCGCGCGACGATCCTGGCCTGGCGCCGGGCGGCGCTGCGCGCGGCGCAGGCGGCGCAGGCGCGGGCCGCGGCGGGCCGGGGGGCTCGGTGAAGGCCGCGGCCGCCGAGCCCTGGGAGAGGGCCCGGACCCGGCGACTGCGCGTGGCCGAGGTCTTCCTCTCGATCCAGGGCGAGGGAAGCCGCGCCGGGCTGCCGACGGTCTTCCTGCGCCTGACCGGCTGCGCGCTGCGCTGCCGCTGGTGCGACACAGCCTGGGCCTTCACCGAGGGGAGTTGGCGCGTCGCCGGCGAGCTGGCCGGGGAACTGCTGGGCTTCGGCGTGCCGCGGCTCTGTGCGACCGGCGGCGAGCCGCTGCTGCAGCCCGCGGTCGTCCCGTTGCTGCGGCACCTCGCCGACGACCACGGCTGGGACGTCGCGCTCGAGACCGGCGGCGACCAGGACATCTCGGTCGTCCCGCCGCCGATCGTGCGGATCGTCGACATCAAGCTGCCGGGATCGGGGATGGAGACCCGGATGGACCCGGGGAACGTCGCGCGCCTGCGGCCGGGGGATGAAGTCAAGCTGATCGTCGCCGACCGCCGCGACTACGAGCGGGCGCGCGAGCTGATCCTCGGCCCCCTGGCGCGCTGCCCGGGACACGTCCTGCTGGGCGCGGTGCACGGCGAGCTCGACGCGGGCCGGCTGGCCGACTGGGTGCTGGAGGACCGGCTCCCGGCGCGCGTGCAGCTCCAGCTGCACAAGCTGCTCTGGCCCGGGAAGGAGCGCGGCGCATGAGCGCGGGACGGCCGCTGGCGGTGGTGCTGGCCTCGGGCGGGATGGACTCGACCGTCGCGGCCTGGCTCGCGGCGCGCGACCACGACCTGGCGCTGCTGCACGCCAGCTACGGCCAGCGCACGGCCGCGCGCGAGCGGCGCGCCTTCGAGGCGATCGCCGACCGGCTCGGCCTGCCGCCGGCGCGCCGCCGCACGCTCGACATCGGGTTCCTGGCCGCGCTCGGGGGCTCGGCCCTGACCGATCCGGCGCTCCCCGTGCCGGTCGACGCGGAGCCGCGCGGCGGCGGGACGGGGCTGCCCGCGACCTACGTGCCGTTCCGCAACGCGCACCTGCTGGCGGCGGGGGTCTCGTGGGCGGAGCTGCTCGGCGCGCGCGCGGTCGTGATCGGCGCGGTCGAGGAGGACAGTTCGGGCTACCCCGACTGCCGCGCGGATTTCCTGGCGTCCTTCGAGCGGGCGGCGCGGCTGGGGACCGGCCTCGGCGAGCGGATCTCGATCCTCGCGCCGCTGGTCCACCTCTCCAAGGGCGAGATCGTGCGGGCCGGGCTCGCGGCCGGGGCGCCGTTCGAGCTGACCTGGTCGTGCTACCAGGCGGAGGTCGAGGCCTGCGGGCGCTGCGAGTCGTGCCGCCTGCGGCTCAGGGGATTCCGCGAGGCGGGGGCGGTCGATCCGCTCCCGTACCGCGCCGGCACGGCCCGCTGACGCGCCGATGGACGTCGCCCTCTTCGACTACGAGCTGCCTCCCGAGCGGATCGCGCAGGAGGCGGTCGAGCCGCGCGACGCCGCGCGCCTGCTGGTGCTCGACCGCGCGGGGGAGCGGCTCGGCCACCGCCGCGTCGCCGACCTGCCGGCGCTGCTCTCGCCGGGCGACCTGCTGGTCGTCAACGACACGCGCGTCGCGCCGGCGCGGCTCTTCGCGCGGCGCGCGACCGGCGGGCGAGTCGAGTTGCTGCTGCTCGAGCCGGCCGGCCGGGACGGGGGCGGCGAGTGCTGGCGGGCGCTCGTCGGCGCTTCCCGTGCGCCGCGGCGCGGCGAGCCGCTGGCGCTTCCCGGCGGCTACACGGCCGAGCTGCTCGACGAGCCGGCGGGCGGTGCCGAGGCGGGGGCCGCGCGGGTGCGGATCGCGGGGCCCGGCACGGTGGCCGAGCTGGCCGCCGCGCACGGCCGCCTGCCGCTCCCGCCGTACATCCGCCGCGCGCCCGACGATCCCCGCACGGTCCGCGACCGCCAGCGCTACCAGACCGTGTACGCCGCCGAGGAGGGGGCGCTGGCCGCGCCGACCGCCGGGCTACACTTCACGCCGGGGCTGCTGGCCCGGCTGGAGGAGGCGGGGATCGCGCGGACGGCGGTGACGCTGCACGTCGGGGAAGGGACCTTCCGGCCGGTGCGCGCCCGGCGCACCGGCGAGATCGTGCTGCACCCCGAGCGCTTCACGCGGCCCGCCGCGGCCAGCGACGCGATCGCCGCGGCGCGCGCCCGCGGCGGCCGCGTCGTCGCGGTAGGGACGACCGTGGTCCGCACGCTCGAGTCGCGCCCCGCGCGGGCCGACGGCGCGCCCGAGCCGGGGGCGGGTGAGACCACGCTGTTCGTCGCTCCCGGCCACGCCTTCCGCTTCGTCGACGCGCTCGTCACCAACTTCCACCTGCCGCGCTCGACGCTGCTCATGCTGGTCGCCGCCTTCGCCG
>CAYZDB010000321.1:0-3735 GCA_964476985.1 uncultured Acidobacteriota bacterium
CCCAGTCGCACCCCGGACGCGGCCGCAACCCGCAGGCCTCCTCGCCCCGGGCCCTGCCACCCTCGGCTCCCCGGCCGCCCCTTGCACCCGCTCGGGGGAGGGGCTACGGTACGGCGTTTCGCGGGCGATTCCCGCCGCGCTCCGGCGGGCAACCCCCGGCCCTGCGGGCCTGGCGATAAGCTGACGAGGCCACGCGCCTGTAGCTCAGGTGGATAGAGCAGCTGCCTTCTAAGCAGCAGGTCAGGGGTTCGAGTCCCTTCAGGCGCGCCATCCCGCCCCGCGGCGGGATGCAGCGCGCCCGGCGGGGCCCGCGAAGGCACCGCGACGGACAAGACATGACGTGGTGGGCGTAGCTCAGTTGGTAGAGCCCCAGACTGTGGATCTGGTTGTCACGGGTTCGAGCCCCGTCGCCCACCCCAACCCGCCACCGGTGTGCAATCATGCTCGGTTGCCATCGAGGGGCAGACGCGTATAATCCCCCGCTCGCCGGGCGGGGAACCGATTCCGGCGTCGCAACTCGGGTGGGCCGCTAGCTCAACTGGCAGAGCAGCAGACTCTTAATCTGCGGGTTCGGGGTTCAAGTCCCTGGCGGCTCACCAATCCTCACCGACACTTCTCCCGGCGCGGCGCCGCGCACCGCGCGGGACGGCGCGCCCGGCGGGCGACGGCCGCGGCGCGGCTTTCGCCTTATGATCCGGCCCACGACTCGTCGGCCGCCCCGATCCGTGCGAAAGTGGCGGAACTGGTAGACGCGCGGGACTTAGGATCCCGTGGCTTCGGCCGTGGGGGTTCGAATCCCCCCTTTCGCACCAGCGCTCGAGGACAGGCATGAAGACGGAAGTCACCGAGATCTCTCCGACCCGCCGCCGGCTCGCGGTCGAGGTCCCCGCCGCCGACGTGGCGGCCACCTTCCAGGACCTGCTCCGCGAGCACCGCAAGCGCGTCCAGCTCCCCGGATTCCGCCCCGGGAAGGCGCCGCTCGAGGTGGTCCGCCAGCGGCTGGGGGGCGAACTCGGCCACGAAGCCGCGGAGCGGCTGCTCGAGGCGTTCGCCCGCGAGGCGGTCCGGCGCGAGGGGCTCGAGCCGGTGGACGGCGGCGTCACGGTGGAGCTGGCGGAGGGGCACGAGCACATCGAGCCGGCGAAGGAGACCGAGCCCTACGCCTTCGCGCTGACGGTCGACATCGCGCCGGAGATCGAGCCCCACGACTACGCCGGCCGCGCGATCTCGCGTCCCGCCGTGGAGGTCACGGAGGAGGAGATCGAGGCCGAGCTGAAGGCCTTCCGCGAGCGGCAGGGGAAGCTGGTCCCCGTGACCGACCGCGCCAGCCTGATGGGCGACTACCTCGCAGTCGAGATGGAAGGGGCGGAGCTGGGGCAGGCCCCCGTGATCGAGCGCAAGCCGCGCGTGGTCCGGCTGGGGGAGGACGGCAACCTTCCCGAGTTCGACCAGAAGCTGCAGGACCTGAAGCCGGGCGACGAGTTCGCCTTCGCGGTCAGCTACCCCGACGACCACCCGACCGACCAGCTCAAGGGCAAGACGATCTACTACAAGGGCAAGGTCCACGAGCTGCGCCGGGCGGAGATCCCGCCGCTCGACGACGAGTTCGCGAAGACGGCCGGCGCGGAGTCGGTGGCCGACCTGAAGGAGAAGATCCGCGAGGCGATCCACCGCATGAAGAGCGGCGAGGCCGACGCGGTCGCGCGCCAGCGCCTGCTGGAGGACCTGCTGTCGCTGCACCCGTTCGAGGCGCCGGACTCGCTGGTCCGCCAGGAGCTGAAGGACCGGCTGGAGGACCTCGGCCGCGGCCTCGCGATGCGAGGGATCGACCCCGACAAGGTCCAGCTCGACTGGAACAAGGTCCTCGAGCGCGAGCGCGGCGCGGCGGAAGGTTCGGTGCGCGCGCGGCTGCTGCTCGACGCGATCGCGAAGAAGGAAGGCATGGCGCTCGAGCCGGGCGAGGTCGACCGCGAGATCGAGTTGCTGGCGCGGGAGACCGGCGTCCCGGTTGCGGACGCGCGGGCGCGTCTCGCCCAGGCCGGCAACCTTGCGGGCCTGGAGCGGGACCTGCTGCGCCGCAAGAGCCTTGACTGGCTCTACTCCCAAGCTAAGATTTCCTGAGGGGTAAGCCTCGGACGAGGACAGAGGACACGCATGATCGATCGGGCACTCGTGACGGCACAGGCGATGGCGGAGGTCCGGGACATGGCGGTGCCGTGGCCGACGGTGGTCGAGCAGACCCCGCGCGGCGAGCGCTACTGGGACATCTTCTCGCGGCTGCTGAAGGACCACATCATCTTCATCGGCAGCCCGATCGACGACTTCGTCAGCAACCTCGTGATCGCCCAGCTCCTCTTCCTGGAGGCCGAGGATCCCGACCGCGACATCTTCATCTACATCAACTCGCCGGGCGGGTCGGTGACGGCGGGCCTGGCGATCTACGACACGATGCAGTTCGTCAAGCCCGACGTGAACACGATGTGCGTCGGGCAGGCGGCGTCGATGGCCGCCGTGCTGCTGGCGGCGGGCGCGAAAGGGAAGCGCTCCGCGCTGCCGCACTCGCGGATCATGATCCACCAGCCGCTGGCCTACGGGCTGGGCGGCCAGGCGACCGACATCAAGATCCAGGCGGCCGAGATCGACCGCCTGAAGGTGATCATCAACGACATCCTGGTCCGCCACACCGGCAACACGCTGGACCGGATCGAGAAGGACACCGACCGCGATCACTTCCTCTCCGCCGCCGAGTCGGCGGAGTACGGGCTGATCGACCAGGTCATCGAGCGGCGTCCGCGCTGACGGCAGGGGAGCGGAGATGGCAGGGAAGAGAAAGCCCGGGGGCGACGACGGCGAGCTGCGCTGCTCGTTCTGCAACAAGAGCCAGCGCGACGTCCGCAAGCTGATCGCCGGCCCCACCGTCTACATCTGCGACGAGTGCGTCGACATCTGCCTCGACATCATCGCGGAAGAGCGCGAACCGGAAGAGACCGGCGGCGAGAAGCGCCTCCCCAAGCCGCAGGAGATCAAGGGCTTCCTCGACGCCTACGTGATCGGGCAGGACCTGGCCAAGAAGAAGCTGGCGGTCGCGGTCTACAACCACTACAAGCGGCTGGAGCTGGCCAAGCGCAAGGACGAGATCGAGCTGCAGAAGTCGAACATCCTGCTGCTGGGTCCGACCGGGACCGGCAAGACGCTGCTGGCCCAGACCCTGGCCCGCGTGCTGAGCGTGCCGTTCGCGATCGCCGACGCGACCACCCTGACCGAGGCCGGGTACGTCGGCGAGGACGTCGAGAACATCCTGCTCAAGCTGTTGCAGGCCGCCGGCAACGACGTCGAGAAGGCGCAGCGGGGGATCGTCTACATCGACGAGGTCGACAAGATCGCGCGCAAGGGCGAGAACCCCTCGATCACCCGCGACGTCTCGGGCGAGGGGGTCCAGCAGGCGCTGCTGAAGATCCTCGAGGGGACCGTCGCCAACGTCCCGCCGCAGGGCGGCCGCAAGCACCCGCACCAGGACTTCATCCCGGTCGACACGACCAACATCCTCTTCATCTGCGGCGGGGCCTTCGTCGGCCTCGAGCAGATCATCGAGCAGCGCGTGGGGGCCCGCACGCTGGGCTTCAAGGCCGACGTCAAGTCCTCCAAGGAGCGCCGCCGCCTGGCCACGCTGTCCCAGGTGCAGCCCGAGGACCTGATCAAGTTCGGGCTGATCCCGGAGTTCGTCGGCCGCCTGCC
>CAYZDB010000322.1:0-2924 GCA_964476985.1 uncultured Acidobacteriota bacterium
CGCTCCCTCGTGGACGGTGTACCAGGCCGCCCGCGGCGCCGGGTCCCACTCGAGCTGGCGGCCGTCCCTTCCGCCCCAGCGCAGGTCCGCGACCTCGCCGGGGACCGCCTGCGCACAGGATCCACAGGTCGGCTGGTCGAACACGAGATGCAGCGACCACGAGTCCAGCGTGCCGACGCTGCCGTCCAGCGTGTCGAGGACCTCGAGCTGCCAGGTGCCCGCTGCGGGCAGGCCGTGAAGCGCCGCGAGGGGCGCCTCCGGCCGCAGTGCGCAGGGGTTCGGCGGGAAGAACGAGTCGAGCCCGCGTTCGGCCGAATCGTCGAAGGTCGTCCCGGCGAAATCGGTACCGGGGCCGCGGTGCAGGGCCAGCGGGACGCGCGTCCGGTCCGGCGCGATCAGCGTCAGCTCCAGCGCCTCGACGGCGGGGTGCGCGATCCAGACCGTCACCTGGGCCTGGGCCACGACCCCGGCCCGCGCGACCGCGATCGACGAGAGCGCGGTCCCGGTGTCGGGGATCGCGACCGGGAGCCCAGCCGGGCGCCCGGAGAACTCGCCCCCGACGACCAGCGTGCGCCGCGCGACCGCACTCGCCCCGCCTGCGCCGACCGTCAGCTCGAGCTCGAGCGGCGTCCCGCAGGCGACGCCCGCGTCGACGGTGAAGGCCGGAGGCGCCGCGCTGCGTCTGCCCCCCGGTCCCGGCACGACGCCGAACGTCGCCGCCGCCCGCGTGATCGTCACGCCCGGCGTGTCGGAGCTGAGCGTGGCCGAGGTGTCGGCCGCGAGCGAGGCGAGCTGGCCCACGCCGATCTCCAGCAGCACATCCTCGCCCGGATCGATCACGCCGTCGCCACCCGCGCCGGTCCCGGCGCAGGCGTCCTCCTCAACGTGCGAGACCCAGGCCGCGGGCGGCCCCTCGACGACCTGCACGAAGAGGTCGTGCGTTCCCGGTGGCGGATTGCCCGGGTCGGCGGGCACGACGACCAGCGCGTACCGCACCTGGTCGGGCGCCGGCACGAACAGGTCGGCGGGCGGTCCCGCCGCACTGCGCGCAGGCGTGCCGAAGACGGTCGCGCCCTGCACCGCGGGAAGGAACGAGAGGACCATGGTCCCCGACCCGGGGCCGGCTGTGTCCAGAACCTGCCCCTCCGAGCTGACGATCGAGGCGAGGTAGGGCACGGCCAGATCGACCGTCACCTGTACCTGGTGGCCGGAGAGCAGCTCGGCCGGACCGTCGTGCGGGCCGATCGGGATCGGGAACGCCGTCGGGTCGATGTCCAGTTCGAAGTGGACCGGAACGTGGAGGCCGGAGAACAGCGCGGCCTGCAGCGTCGTCTGTTCGTCCTCGTCGCAGGCCAGGCCGATCCCGTCGCCGTCGGCGTCGAGCTGGCTCGCATTCGCTGCGAAGGGGCAGTTGTCCTGGCCGTCGAGCACCCCATCGTCGTCGTCGTCCACGTCGCACGGGTTCCCTGCGCCGTCGCCGTCCGGATCGCCGTTGTCGGCCGATGCGAGGCCGGGGCACAGGTCGCAGGCGTTGCCCACGCCGTCCCCGTCGGCGTCGGCCTGGGAGGGATTGGACTGCCCCGGGCAGTTGTCGGATGCGTTCTTGATGGCGTCGCCGTCCTTGTCCGAGTCGCAGATATCCCCGAGCGCGTCGTGATCGGAGTTCGCCTGGTCCTTGTTGGCCTCGAGCGGGCAGTTGTCCTTGGTGTCGACGAGCGTGTCGCCATCGGAATCGTCGCAGGCGTCTCCCTTCGGGCTGCCGAAGGAGTTCTGCTGCCAGGGGTTGGCGACGCTGGGGCAGTTGTCGCTCGTGTCCGGTTCACCGTCGCCGTCGTCGTCCGCGTCGCAGGTGTCCCCCGCGCCGTCCTTGTCCTGGTCGACTTGACCGGAGTTCCACTGCAAGGGGCAGTTGTCCTTCGTGTCCGGCACGCCGTCGTCGTCGTCGTCGTTCTCGACCACGTCTTCGGTCCCATCGCAGTCGACGTCTCCCGAACCGAGCCCGACCGCGGCGAATGCATTGCGGACGGTGCAGGCGTCGCCGGCATTGAAGCTGTGCTTCCCGGACTTCGCGAATGACGCGGCGGCGCTCACGAAGGCATTGCGGGCGGAGAGGAAGCTCGACGAGGAGCCCAGGTGCTGCGTCAGGACGGCGTACCAGAGCCGCTGGGTTTTCGCCTGTCCGATCCCCGGCACCACGTAGCCGCTGTGCGTCCCGCCGGCGCTGACGAGGTAGGCCGCCTTGTTCGGGATCCCGCTGTTGCGGTGCACGCCGCCGTTGTCGTCGGGCGCGCCGTCGTTGTTGAGGTCGAGCGAGCTGTTGTAGTCGCTCCAGTGGTCGGGCTGGCCCCGGCTCGGCGGGTCGGACATGTCGCGCAGCGGCGGGTTGCTGGGCCAGCCCTCGGCCAGCGTCCAGTTTCCGGGGTCGAGGAACTGGCCAAAGACGTCGGAGAAGCTCTCGTTGAGCGCGCCGGGCTGGTACTTGTAGACCAGGTCCGCTTCGTGACGCGTCACCGAGTGGGTGTACTCGTGCCCTACCACGTCGGGCTCGACCGTGCCGCCGCTGAACTGTGAACCAATGACCGTATAAACCGTCGCTGTAGAGTCGCTCGCTATCGTAAACTTATCACCTGCTGAGATCGGGTTTACTGAGTCCAGAAACCCGTCCACAAGCATTGTCCTACTGCCAGTAGAATAGCCCGCAACGAGGTTTACAGCCCCGGTGAGGTCTAAACTTGCTAAAGCATACCACCCGCGCTCGCCGTTGGCGTTTGCGTATGTGGTGACTTCAGCTACTGTGCAGTAAGACGTTTCCATTTACACCGCCGCTATGGTGCAGACATTAATCCCGACAACGTGCCATTTCAGGTTAATGGCGATAAGATCAAGCGATGATCCGACGAACGCGCCGAATGTCGCAGTGTCCT
>CAYZDB010000322.1:2934-3734 GCA_964476985.1 uncultured Acidobacteriota bacterium
TCAGGTCGAGGCTTGCGCCTACAAAGGCGGCCATAGTTGCCGTATCCTTTGCACCACCTGTTACACCGTCATCAAGTAAGTTTGTTGCCGTTACAACGTGTGCATAAGCTGACTGACACAGAATCAAAAGGCGATAGCCTTCCTGCGCTGCGGTAGGCGCGGCGAGGGTATAAGCCCCCGCTGAACCTTTTGTCAGCTTAGCGACGTTTTGCGGATTTGTAAAAGCGATTGCACCATCTGCCGCATACGCCGTTACTGTTGGGGTTTGAACTTCACGAAATTTAGTTGCAAAGCCCGCCTGTTGAATGGCGGGGTTTACAGCTTCAATCGCGGTCAGTTCGGCTAAGCTAAGCTCTGCCATGTTGTTACCCTAACAGAATAGCGATGTGCTCTGGCTGTACCGCTTTATATCCCCATACCAATTCGACTTGATAACGGGCCAGACCGTAAAGGTTGTAACGTGCTACAGAGAACGTCAGACCTGACACGGGGTCAGTAATCAGCGTTACGTCCGTTGCTGCGTCACCACCCATAGGGCGTGCAGGTGGGCGAGTCGCAAGTACCAGCGCATTACGAGAGAAACCGAAGTTTCCTGTATAAGTTGCGGCAAGTGTTATCTCGTCATTGTCTGCGTGAGCTGCGCGGATGCCAGGTTTACCGATCAGGATGTTACCAGCGGCAGCACCTGAAGCAGTCGTAGAGATCAGCACATATTTTGTGGTAGTCTCTGCTGTGCCGAAGCTGAACACGTCGCCGGCCAGCAGGGTGCCTGAGTCAGATCCGTCTATGGCCAGGGTGGT
>CAYZDB010000323.1:0-3724 GCA_964476985.1 uncultured Acidobacteriota bacterium
CCATCTTCTCCGAGTCGTGCTCGTTCATCTGGCAGCCCCAGGTCTCGATCCAGTAGAGGCGGCTCATCGGGGCTCGTCTCCGGGGCGCGGCGCCAGCGCGGCGAAGCCGTCCCGGATCGCCCGGCAGGCCTCGTCCAGGTCCTCCGACACGACGCGCGTCCCGCCGACGGTGGTCATGAAGTTGGTGTCGCCGAACCAGCGCGGCACGACGTGCAGGTGGACGTGATCGGGGATCCCGGCGCCGGCCGGCCGGCCCTGGTTGATCCCCAGGTTGAAGCCGTGAGGCCCGTAGACCCGCTCGAGCACCGCCACGGCCCGCGCCGAGAGCTGCATCAGCTCCGACAGGGTCGCGGCGTCGAGCACCGAGACCGACGCGGCGTGGGCGCGCGGCGCCACCAGCAGGTGGCCGCCGGTGTAGGGGTAGCGGTTGAGCATCACGAGGCAGCGCTCGCCGCGGCACACGACGAGGTTCTCCGCGTCGAGCGCGGCCTCGTCCCAGACGCGGCAGAACAGGCACGGCATCGGACCCCCGGCCTCGGTCGCGGCGGCCGACGTGACCCACGCGCGGCGCCAGGGCGCGAACACGTGGTCCACGTCAGTCCCGGGCAGGCTCGCCGTCGGTTTCGCCCGCCGCACCGGCCGGGTTGAGCAGCTCGCGCAGCTCCTTGCCCGGCTTGAAGTAGGGCACCGACTTCCCGGGAACCTCGACCTTGGTGCCGGTCTTCGGGTTGCGGCCCTGGCGCGGGCGCCGGGTCCGGAGACGGAAGGAACCGAAGCCCCGCAGCTCGATCTTCTCGCCGCGCCGCAGGGCCTCGATGATCGATTCCACCACCGTGTTGACGACGACCTCGGCCTCGGACTGCGTGAACTTCTCACGCGGTCCGAGCTCGTGCCCGTCCCCGGCCACCCCGTCCCGGCGCTGCTTCTCCTCGAGCATCCAGCGGTTGACGGACTCCGCCAGCCTCTCGACGAGCTCCGCCCGGGTCATCAGCCCTCCGAGCCCTTGTCGCCGCCGGGCTCGCCGTCGGCCTGCCGCTGCGCTGCACGCTCGCGCAGCGCGGACAGGTCGCCGGCCACGTCGCCGAGCGTGATCGAGGAGCGGGCGGCCTCTTCCTGGCGGGCGCTCTGGTACTGCTTGAGGTCGCCCGACCCGAGCTCGTCCTGCGCCGCCTTGACCGAGAGGCCGATCTTCCGCTCCTCGGGGTCGACGCGCAGGATCTTGACCCGAACCGACTGCCCGGGCTGGAACTTGTCGCCCGGCTTCTCGAGCCGCTCGTGTGCCATCTCGGAGATGTGGACCAGGCCCTCGACCCCTTCCGACAGCTCGACGAACGCGCCGAAGTCGGCCAGGCGGACGATCTTGCCCTCGAGGATGTCGCCCACGCGGTAGCGGCGGGAGAACTCCTGCCAGACGTCCGGCATCAGGTCCTTGATCGAGAGCGACAGCCGCTGGTTCTCGGTGTCGATCTTGAGGATCTTGGCCTCGACCTCCTGGCCCTTCTTGAGGATCTCCGCCGGGTGCTTGACGCGGCGGTTCCAGGTCAGGTCGGAGATGTGGACCAGGCCGTCCACCCCCTCCTCGACCTCGATGAAGGCGCCGAAGTCGGCGATGTTCCGCACCACGCCGTGGATGATGTCGCCGACGCGGTACTTCTCCTGGATCACGGACCACGGGTTGGGAGTGGTCTGCTTCAGGCCCAGCGAGAGCCGCCGGTTCTCCTCGTCGACCTCGAGCACGACGGCCTCGATCATGTCGGCGGGGTTGAGCATCTTCGACGGGTGCTTGATCCGCTTGGTCCACGACATCTCGGAGACGTGGATCAGCCCCTCGATCCCCTCCTCCAGCTCGACGAAGGCGCCGTAGTCGGTCAGGCTGACCACCTTGCCGCGCACGCGCGAGAGGATCGGGTACTTCTCGGCCGCGTTCTCCCAGGGGTCGGACTGGAGCTGCTTCATCCCCAGGCTGACCCGCTCCTTGTCGCGGTCGAACTTGAGCACGGTGACGTCGACCTCGTCGCCGATGTTGACCACCTCGGAGGGGTGGTTGACCCGGCGGTAGGACATGTCCGTCACGTGCAGCAGGCCGTCGATTCCGCCGAGGTCGACGAACGCGCCGTACTCGGTGATGTTCTTCACCGTGCCGCGGACGCGCTGGCCTTCCTCGATCGTCTCGAGCGTGACCTTCTTCTTCTCGGCGTTCTCCTCCTCGAGCACGTGCTTGCGCGAGACCACGATGTTGCCGCGCCGGCGGTTCATCTTGATCACGCGGACCCGGACGTCCTGGTCCTTGTAGCTCTCGAGGTTGCGGGCCGGCCGGACGTCGACCAGCGAGCCGGGCAGGAAGGCCCGGACGCCGATGTCGATCGAGAGGCCGCCCTTGATCCGGTCCATGACCCGGCCGACGACCGTCTCGCCCGTGCGATACGCGTTCTCGACCTTCTCCCAGACCTTCAGGCGCTCGGCCTTGTCCTTCGACAGGTGGATGTAGTCATCCGCCTCGTCGAGCGACTCGATGACCGCCTCGACGGTGTTCCCGACGAAGAGCTTCGCGGCCTCGTCGGCCGCGACGAACTCGCTCTTCGCGATCGCCCCTTCCTTCTTGTAGCCGATGTCGATCAGGACGATCTCGGCCAGGACCTTGACGATCCGGCCGTGAACGACGGCCCCCTCGCGGACTTCCGCCGAGGGGCTGTAGGCGTCGAGGAGCGCGGCGAAGTCGAGCTCCTGATCGGGCAGATCGCCCGTCTTGTGCTGCTCTGAACCGGTCTGGGTCTCCATGACGAAACGCTACCTCCCGTGCTGCCGCGGGTCTTGGATTGGCCCGGTCACTCGTCCGGGGAGACGCACCCCCCCGTGGCCTCGTCGAGGCGGCGGCGAGCGATCCCTGGGCACACCCGCAAACCGCGGATGTTAGGAGCGCTCCGGGGAGCGGTCAAGTGATTCTTTTTCCGGCGGTTCGGGGGCCGCGGGGGGGGCCGGGGCGGCGGCGCCCCCTGGCCGCCGGGGGGCCTCCCCTGCCCCGCGGGCGGTCCGCGCGCCCCTCGGCGCCGTCGAGGGCGCGCCGGAGGGCGTCCAGCTCCGCCGGCGCCATCGGCCGGAGTTCTCCCACCCGCATCCGACCCAGCCGGAGCGGACCGATGGCCGTCCGCCGGATCCGCTGAACCGGGTGGCCGACCCGGGCGAACATCAGCTTGATCTGGTTCTGGCGGCCCTCGGTCAGCACCACGGTCAGCCAGGTCGCGTTGTCCCCCGGCTCGTCGACCCGGACCTCGGCCGGCAGGGTCCGGATCCCGCGCTCGATCACGACCCCGCGCCGCACCCGGTCCAGCGCCCGCTCGTCCGGCGCCCCCCGGACCTTGACCCGGTAGGTCTTCGGAAGGTGGCTGGTCGGGTGCATCACCCGGTGGGCCAGGTCGCCGTCGTCGGTCAGGATCAGGAGGCCGTCGGCGTCCCAGTCCAGCCGGCCGACCGGGAAGACCCGGGCCCGCACCCGGTGAGCGGCCAGGAGGTCGGCCACGGTGGTCCGTCCCTCCGGGTCGGCCAGCGAGGTGATCATCTCGCGCGGCTTGAACGCCAGCAGGTAGGTCCGCTGCGGGGCCGCCGGCCGCAGCCGTCGGCCGTCGACCTTGATGTGGTCGCGGTCGGGGTCGGCGTGCATCCCGAGCCGGTCGGCAACGGCGCCGTTGACCGTCACCCGCCCCTCGCGCATCAGCTGCTCGGCAGC
>CAYZDB010000324.1:0-3700 GCA_964476985.1 uncultured Acidobacteriota bacterium
CGCGGCGGCCGACCTGGTCGTGCTCTCGCCCGGCGTGCCGGTCTCGCTGCCGGAGCTCGACGCAGCCCGCGCGCGCGGCGTGCCGATCGTGTCGGAGCTGGACCTGGTGGCCGAGCGGGTCGGGCCCCGCGCGGTGCTGATCACCGGCAGCAACGGCAAGACGACCACGACCGCGCTGGTGGCCGAGATGCTCAAGGCGGCCGGCCGGGACGCCGTGGCCTGCGGCAACTACGGGCTGCCGCTGGTCGACGCCGTCCAGGGCGACGGCGGCGCGCGCTGGTACGCGATCGAGATCTCGAGCTTCCAGCTCGAAACGACCCACGCGCTGCGGGCCGCCGCGGCGATCCTGCTGAACGTCCAGGCCGACCACCTCGACCGGCACGGCAGCTTCGAGGCCTACCGCGCCGCCAAGTACCGCGTGGCGGAGGACCGGGCGAAGGGCGCTCCGCTGGTGCTGGGGGGCGACGACCCGGAGCTGGCGCCGCTGGCCGCGTCGGCCCGCCCGCCGGTGCTGCGGGTCTCGGCCCACGGTCGGGTCGCGGCGGGCGGGTTCGTCGAGCAGGGCGAACTGCGGCTGGCGGTCGGCGGGCGCGAGGAGACGCTGGCCGGGGTCTCGGAGCTGCAGCTGCCGGGCCGCCACAACCGGGTCAACGTCCTGGCCGCGGCGGTCGCGCTGCGCGCCGCGGGCTTCCCGCTCGAGCCGCTGCGCCGCGCCGCGCTGGCCTTCACCCCGCTGCCGCACCGGCTGCAGGAGGTCGCGCTGGTGCGCGGCGTGCGCTTCGTCGACGACTCGAAGGGGACCAACGTCGGGGCCGTGCTCGAGGCGCTGGTCGCGATGCGCGAGACGCTCGCCCCCGGGGCCCGGATCTACACGCTGCTGGGCGGCCGCGACAAGGACTCCGACTTCCGGCCGCTGGCCGCCGCGCTCGCGCAGCAGGGCGGGATCGCGGTCACCTTCGGCGAGGCCGGGCCGCGGATCGCCGCCGCGCTCGAGGCGGCCGGATCGCCGGTCGTGCGGCGCGGCGCGCTGGCCGACGCCGTGGCCCACGCCGCGTCGCTGGCCGCGCCGGGCGACCTCGTCCTGCTCTCCCCCGCCTGCGCGTCGTTCGACGCCTTCACCGGCTACGCCGCGCGGGGCGACGCCTTCGCCGCCGCCGCGCGCGCGCTGGCCGCGGAGACCCCCCGGTGAGCACGGCCCCGATCGCCCGCTACCGCGCCCAGGCGCCCGACGCGGTCTTCTCGAGCATCGCGCTCGCGCTGCTGCTCGGCGGGGTCCTGATGTCGGCCTCGGCGCGGGTCTACGCCGAGGCGGTGCACGGCGGCGTGCCGCGCGGGCTCTTCAGCTCGGGCCTGCACCTCGCGGTCGGGCTGTTCTGCCTGGTCCTGACGGTCGTGGTGGATTACCACCGGCTGGCCCGCCCGGGCACGATCTGGGCGCTGCTGGCGGCCGTCTCGCTGCTGCTCCTCGCCGCGCTGCTGGGCCCCGAGATCAACAACACGCACCGCTGGGTCGTGCTGGCCGGCCAGCGGTTCCAGCCCTCGGAACTGGCCAAGCCGGTGCTCGTGCTGGCGCTGGCCGCGGCGCTGCTGCGCACCGGCGCCGAGATCCGGACGATTCACGGGCTGGCCCGGCCGATCGGGGTCGCCGCCTGGCTGAGCGCGCTCGTGCTGGCGGGGAAGGACCTCGGCACGCCGGCCCTGCTGTTCGGCACGGCGCTGGCGCTGGTCGTCGCGGCCGGCGCGCGCTGGCGCCACGTCGCGGTGCTGGTCGGGAGCGGGGCGTCGCTCTTCGCGATCTTCGCGCTGATGGAGCCCTACCGGGTGGCGCGCCTCACCAGCTTCTCCTCGGCGGTGATCTTCGACCCGCACCGGCTGGGCGAGATCCAGCACCAGCTCCTGCAGTCGATCATCGCGATCGGCTCGGGCGGGTTCTTCGGCCGCGGCTTCGGCGCCTCGACGCAGAAGGCCTTCTTCCTGCCGGAGCCCGACAACGACTTCATCTTCGCGGTGATCTGCGAGGAGCTGGGGCTGTGGGGCGGCGTGGCGGTGGTGACCGCCTTCCTGCTGCTGGCCTGGCGCGGCTGGAAGGCGAGCGAGCGCGCCCCGGACGACCTGGGACGGCTGGTCGCGCTGGGCGCGACCGTGCTGCTGGTCGGCCAGGCGCTGTGTCACATGGGTGTGGTCACCGGCCTGCTGCCGACCAAGGGGCTGCCGCTGCCGTTCCTCTCCACCGGCGGCAGCTCGGTCGTGGCGAGCTGCATCCTGGTCGGGCTGGTGCTCAACGTCTCGGCGCGGAGGCGGCGCGATGACGACTGACGCGCGCGTCGCGCCGATCGTGATCGCCGGCGGCGGGACCGGCGGCCACGTCTTCCCCGGCCTCGCGCTGGCGGAGGAGCTGCGCCGCCGCCGCCCGGGGCGCGAGGTGGCGTGGATCGGCGCGCGCGGCGGGATCGAGGAGCGGCTCGTGCCGCGGGCCGGGATCCCGCTGACGGTCCTGCCGCTGAGCGGCCTGGCGCGGGTCGGCGCGCTCGACCGCGCGCTGGCCATCCTGCGCGCGGCGCGGGCGACGCTGCGGCTGGCGGCGCGGTTCGCCGCGCGGCGCCCCGCGCTGGTCGTCGGCGTCGGCGGCTTCGCCTCGGGGCCGGCGGTGCTGGCCGCGGCGCTGGTGCGCGTGCCGACGCTGCTGCTCGAGCAGAACGCGGTCGCCGGGATGACCAATCGCGCGCTGGCGCGCTGGGCCTCGGCCGTCGCCGCCAGCTTCGCCGAGAGCGCGCGGGAGCTGCCGGGGCGGGTCGTCGTGACCGGCAACCCGGTGCGGGCCGAGATCGCCGCGATCCCGGAGCGCACGCCGGGCCCGGTGCACCGCGTGCTGGGCTTCGGCGGCAGCCGCGGCGCGCAGGCGCTGAACGTCGCCTGGGCCGGCGCGCTGCCGCAGCTGGCCGGGCTGCCGGTCGCGCTCACGCTGCAGACCGGCGAGGCCGACCTGCCGCTGGTCCGGGAGGCTGCGGCCGCGGCCGGCGTGGAGGCCGAGGTGCTGGCCTTCCTCGACGACCTGCCGGCGCGCCTGGCCGCGGCCGACCTGGTCGTCTCCCGCGCCGGCGCGACGACCGTCGCCGAGCTGACCGCGGCCGGCCGGGCGGCGGTGCTGGTCCCCTTCCCGCAGGCCGCGAACGACCACCAGCGCGCGAACGCCCGGGCCCTCGCCGCCCGCGGCGCGGCCCGCGTGCTCGAGCAGCAGGAACTCACCCCCGGGCGGCTGGCCGAGCTGCTGCGCGAGGCGGTGAGCCGGCCGGAGACGGTCGACGCGATGGCGCGCGCGGCGCGGGGCTGCGGCGTGCCCGACGCCGCGGCCCGCGTCGCCGACCTGGCGGAGGAGCTGGCCGCATGAGGTTCGGACGGGTGCGCAAGGTCCACTTCGTCGGGATCGGCGGCTCGGGCATGAGCGGCATCGCCGAGGTGCTGCTCAACCTCGGCTACCGCGTCAGCGGGTCCGACCTGAACGAGAACGAGGCGACGCGCCGGCTGGCCGCGCTGGGCGCGACGATCAGCGCGGGGCACGCCGCCGCGGCCGTCGCCGGCGCCGACGTGGTGGTGGTCAGCACCGCGATCGACCCCGAGAACCCCGAGATCGCCGAGGCGCACCGCCTGCGCGTGCCGGTCATCCCGCGGGCCGAGATGCTGGGCGAGCTGATGCGGATGA
>CAYZDB010000325.1:0-3644 GCA_964476985.1 uncultured Acidobacteriota bacterium
CAGAGCCACGGTTCACGGCCCGAGCCTCGCCTCCCAGCATGCCCCCCCCCCCCCGGTGTCTTGTCAAGGGTAGATCCAGGGATCGTCCCAGAAGGAGCACTAAATTCTAACCCTGCCTGAGTTTCTCCCCGTCATTCTGGCTGCGACGCCGCGATCCGGAAGGTCGGAACCGTTTACGATCTCGGTTCCGCTCGCGACGCGCTCGTGCACGCCATCGGCGACCGCGTCAGAACTCGCAGGATCCCGTAGCTGTAGCTCGCAATCGCCAATCCCGACGCGACCGTCACGGCCACCGCCCCGAACTGACGACCCAGCCAGAAGAAGTCGCTCCCACTCGACGCCAGGCCTCCGACGCTGTTGTTGGCCGTGTTGATGAGGGGGGACAGCATCATGACGACGAACACGTTCACGAAGAGCCACCGCCGAGTCGGCGCAATCCGGAATGCCCAGACATACCCGGCGGCGAAGACGAGCGCGTCTCCGAGATAGGGCGCTGCGAACGTGAGCCAGCTGATCTGTCCTCCCTGCATCTGGACGAACCCCCACCCTCGGTCTGATGGCAGGATGGAGAACGCGCCGATCCGTCCTCCTTGCGCGAGGCCCACGAGGAGATGGCTGCCCTCGTGGCGGAGCGTCCCCAGCACGAGGTAGACGGGACTCGCAAGGATCCACCACAGATCCCCGGCGCGAAGCGCCCACCCCCGAGTCAGGGGGGGCACACACTCACCCGCGGCCCGCGGCCCGCGGCCCGCGGGGCCGAGCGGCGCGTTCGCGGCGGCTCGGCGGCTGCTTCGCCCCGCCCCACCGCCAGCGTCCGCCGCAGGTACTCCCCCGTCGCCGAGCCCGTCGCCTGCGCCACCGCCTCGGGCGACCCTTCGGCGATGATCCGGCCTCCCTCGTTGCCGCCCTCGGGGCCGAGGTCGACGATCCAGTCGGCCGTCTTGATCACGTCGAGGTTGTGCTCGATCACGACGATCGTGTTCCCCTCGTCGCGCAGCCGCAGCAGCACGTCGAGCAGCTTCTTGACGTCCTCGAAGTGCAGGCCGGTCGTCGGCTCGTCCAGGATGTAGAGCGTGCGGCCGGTCGAGCGGCGCGACAACTCCTTGGCCAGCTTGACGCGCTGGGCCTCGCCTCCGGAGAGCGTCGTCGCCGACTGCCCCAGCCGGACGTAGCCCAGGCCGACGTCGTAGACCGTCTGCAGCTTGTGCGCCACGACCGGGACGTTCTGGAAGAACTCCAGCGCCTGGTGGACGGTCATGTCGAGCACGTCGGCGATCGACTTCCCCTTCCAGAGGATCTCCAGCGTCTCGCGGTTGTAGCGCTTCCCCTTGCAGACGTCGCAGGTCACGAAGACGTCGGGCAGGAAGTGCATCTCGATCCGGATCACGCCGCAGCCCTCGCAGGCCTCGCAGCGCCCCCGCTTGACGTTGAACGAGAAGCGCCCCGGCGTGTAGCCGCGGGCCCGCGCCTCGGGGACCTGCGCGAACAGCTCGCGCAGCGGCGCGAACAGCCCGACGTAGGTCGCGGGGTTGCTGCGCGGCGTGCGGCCGATCGGCGACTGGTCGATGTCGATCACCTTGTCGAAGTGGTCGAGCCCGGAGATGGCATCGTGCGTGCCGGGCTTCTCCGCCCCGAACCCGAAGTGCTTGACCAGCGCCGGGAAGAGCGTGTGGTTGACCAGCGTCGACTTGCCCGAGCCGGAGACCCCCGTGACGCAGGTGAAGAGCCCGACCGGAAAGCGCGCCTCGACCGACTTGAGGTTGTGCTGCCGCGCCCCCTTCACCGTCAGCCAGCGGCCGTCCGGTTCGAGCCGCTTCGGCGGGATCTCGATCCGCCGCCGCCCGGAGAGGTACTGCCCGGTCAGCGAGCGCCGGCTGGCCGCGATCGCCTCCGGCGTCCCCTCCGCGACGACCTCGCCGCCTAACTCCCCCGCCCCCGGCCCGAGGTCGACGACGTAGTCCGCGGCGCGGATCGTCTCCTCGTCGTGCTCGACCACGATCACCGTGTTGCCGAGGTCGCGCATCGCGCAGAGCGTATCGAGCAGCTTGCGGTTGTCGCGCTGGTGCAACCCGATCGACGGCTCGTCCAGCACGTACATCACGCCGGTCAGGCGCGAGCCGATCTGCGTCGCGAGCCGGATCCGCTGCCCTTCCCCGCCCGACAGCGTCGCGGCCGAGCGGTCGAGCGTCAGGTAGCCCAGCCCGACGTTGACCAGGAACCCCAGCCGCTCCTTGATCTCCTTGAGCACCAGCCGCGCGATCTCGCGCTCGCGCGGGGTCAGCGCCAGCTCGTCGAACCAGCGCTGCGCGTCGCGCACGGTGAAGCCGGTGACCTCGGCGACGTTCTTCCCGCCGATCGTGACCGCCAGCGTCTCCTTCTTCAGCCGCGCCCCGCCGCAGGCCTGGCAGGGGGAGGAGGACATGTACTCCTCCAGCTCCTCGCGCACCTGGTCGGACGAGGTCTCCTTCAGCTTGCGGTCGAGCCGCGGGATGATCCCCTCGAAGCTCTTGCGGATCGTGTACTTCGAGCGGTCGCCCTCGAAGACGAACTCGTACTCGTGCCCGCCCGAGCCGTACATGATGACCCGCCGCACCTTGAGCGGGATGTCGCGCCAGGCGGTGCTGGTCGGGACGCGGTGGGCGCGCAGCACCGAGGCCAGCATCTCCTTCATGTACGACGACTCGATCCCGCCCCAGACGTCGGTCGCGCCGCCGGTGATCGGCGCATCCGGCTCGCGGATGATCTTGTCGGGGTCGAACTCGCGGTGGACGCCGAGGCCCCCGCAGGTCTCGCAGGCGCCGTAGGGGGAGTTGAACGAGAAGGCCCGGGGGGCCAGCTCGGGCAGCGAGATCCCGCAGTCGACGCAGGCGTAGTGCTCGGAGTAGAGCCGCTCGTCGCCCTTTTCGGGCACGATCCGGACCAGCCCCTCGGCGTGCTTCAGAGCCGTCTCGACCGAGTCGGTCAGCCGCTGCCGCAGGTCCTCGCGCGCCGCCAGCCGGTCGACCACGACCTCGATCGTGTGCGCCTTCTTCTTGTCGAGATCCGGCGGCTGGTCCAGGTCGATCATCTCGCCGTCGACCCGGGCCCGCACGAACCCCTGCGCGGCGAAGCGCTCGAGGTCCTTCTTGTAGTGCCCCTTCCGCCCGCGCACGACCGGCGAGAGGATCGAGACCCGCGTCTCCTCGCCCAGCGCCAGCACGTCGTCGACGATCTGCTGCACCGTCTGGCGCTCGATCGCCTTGCCGCAACCCGGGCAGTGGGGCGTGCCGACCCGCGAGAAGAGCAGTCGCAGGTAGTCGTAGATCTCGGTCACGGTGCCGACCGTCGAGCGCGGGTTGCGGGAGGTGGTCTTCTGCTCGATCGAGATCGCCGGCGACAGCCCCTCGATCGACTCGACCTCGGGCTTCTGCATCAGCTCGAGGAACTGCCGCGCGTAGGCCGAGAGCGATTCCACGTAACGCCGCTGCCCCTCGGCGTAGATCGTGTCGAAGGCCAGGGAGGACTTGCCCGAGCCGGAGACACCGGTGATCACCACGAGCTTGTGGCGCGGGATCTCGACGTCGATCTTCTTGAGGTTGTGCTCCGCGGCGCCGCGGACGACGATGCTGTCGGATATCAAGAGCCGATCCTCCGGCGGAAGCCGG
>CAYZDB010000326.1:0-3595 GCA_964476985.1 uncultured Acidobacteriota bacterium
ATGATCGCGAGGCAGGTGTCGAGGCCGATGAAGTCGGCCAGGGTGAGCGGGCCCATCGGGTGGTTCATCCCGAGCCGCATCACGGTGTCGATCTCCCTGATCCCCGCGACCCCTTCGTAGAGCGTGTAGACCGCCTCGTTGATCATCGGCATCAGCACGCGGTTGCTGACGAAGCCCGGGAAGTCGTTGACCTCGACCGGCGTCTTGCCCAGCGCCTCGGCCAGCGCGTGGGTCACGTGGTAGGTCTCGTCCGAGGTGGCGAGGCCGCGGATGATCTCGACCAGCTGCATCACCGGGACCGGGTTCATGAAGTGCATCCCGATCACCTTGTCGGGGCGCTTCGTGACCGCCGCGATCCGCGTGATCGGCAGCGACGAGGTGTTGGTGGCGAGGATCGCGTGCGGCGGGCAGAGCGAGTCCAGCTCGCGGAACAGCGTCTGCTTGACCGCGAAGTCCTCGGTCGCCGCCTCGACCACGAAGTCGCATCCGGCCAGGTCGCCCAGCCCGACGGTGGTCGCGATCCGCTGCAGCACCGTGGCCTTGGTGGCGGCGTCGAGCTTCCCCTTGTCCACCGCGCGCTGGAGGTTCTTGTCGATCGTGGCCAGCCCCTTGGACACGAACTCGGGCTTGATGTCCTGCATCACGACGGAAAAACCGGCCGTGGCGAAGACGTGCGCGATCCCGTTCCCCATCTGCCCGGCGCCGACGACGCCGACCTTCTTCACGTCCTGGTGGTGCGACATGGCCCTCTCCTCCGGTTCGCGGCGCGCGCGGCCGCACGGCGGCCTGGACTGGCGCGCGGTCAGGATGTGGCAGTATATCCGCCTTCCGAGGTGCGTCATGGCGGCTCCACGGTCCCGGATCGTCGTCCAGATCAACGCCTTCTCGCCTTACCGGCTCTGGAGCCTCAGCGAGTCCGTGCCGGACCGGATCGCCCGGGCCTTCCCCTCCGTCCGGGTGGTCCAATCGCGCGACGGCGAGGCCTTCGTCAAGCTGCTCCCCGAGGCGACCGTCCTCTACACCTGGTCGATGCCGCGCCGGCACCTCGCCCGGGCGGCCAAGCTGAGGTGGCTCCACACCGCCGAGGGCGGGGTCGACCGGCTGCTCAGCCCGGAGCTGGTGAAGTCGAAGATCGTGGTCACGAACTGCGCCGGCGTGACGCACGACAGCGTCGCCGACCACGCCACCGGGATGGTCCTCTCGCTCTCGCGGCGGCTGGCCGAGTCGCGCGACCTGCAGCGCCAGCGGGTCTGGGGACGCGACCTGCTCTGGTCGGGCGACCGGGTGCCGTTCGCGCTGACCGGCAAGACCGCGCTGGTCGTCGGCTTCGGCTCGATCGGGGCCGCGATCGGCCGGCGGCTCAAGGCCTGCGGCATGACGGTGGTCGGGCTGCGGGCCAAGGACGCCGACAAGACGCCGCCGCCGGAGGCCGACGAGATCCACGGGCCGGAGGCACTCGAGGCGCAGCTGGCCCGGGCCGAGGTCGTGGTGCTGGCGCTGCCGCTGACGCGCGAGACGCGGCGCCTGTTCGACGCGGAGCGCTTCGGGGCCTTCAAGCCCGGCGCGCTGTTCGTGAACGTCGGGCGCGGCGAGGTGGTGGACGACGCGGCGCTGGCCGAGGCGCTGGCCTCGGGCCGCGTCGGAGGCGCGGGGCTCGACGTCTTCAACGAGGAGCCGCTGCCGCGCGAGAGCCCGCTCTGGGGCCACCCGCGCGTGGTGATCACGCCGCACGTCGCCGGGACCGATCCCGGCCACATGGAGCGGTCGACCGAGCTGTTCGAGCGCAACCTCGAGCGGTTCCTGAAGGACGAGCCGCTGCTCAACGTGGTCGACAAGAACCTGGGGTACTGAGCCGGCGGAGCCGGGGCCGCTACCGCGCCCCCAGGAAGCGGATCGCGTGGGCCCGGGACTCGAGGTCGTAGACCTTGATCCCCAGCGCCGGCGCGCGCCCGGCGCGGCGGGCCGCGGCGACCGCGGCGTCGACCTCCGGCGCGACGCGCCGCAGCTCGGCGAGCGACGCCACCGGGAAGGTCTGAAGCCGCTCGCCGTCGCGCAGCACGAGCTCCTCGACGACCTGGAACGGGGCCAGCTCGGCGGCGGCGGCCGGCGTCCCCGGGCGGACCGCGCCGACCAGCGCGCCGCGCCCGGCGTAGTCGTCCTCGTAGCGCAGGTCCCAGGGGATGTCCTCGAAGATCGCGCCCCAGGCCTCGAGATAGAGCGCGGAGGTCATCGGGTTGAGGTCGAGCCGCGCGAGCGGGACCGGCACGGTCAGCCGCTCGCCGCGCCGCCACACGGTGAGGGTGGCCGGCGCCCCCGGCTCCAGGTCGAACAGCGCCTCGGAGAGCGGGGCACCGCCGCCCTCGACCGGGATCGCGACCAGCCCGCCGCCGGCCTCGGCCTGGCGCGGGCCGCGCACCTCGAGCACGACGTCGAGCGGCTCGAGCGGAACGGTCTGCGCGGCCAGCCGGTCGAGCCGGCGCACGACGACCGCGCCGCGCTGCTCGTCCAGCCCCAGCGCCTCCGCGACCCGCGCGTCGACCGGCTCGGTCACGACCGGGACCGTCGCGTGGCGCACCCCGCCGCCGCAGAGCGCGGCGCGCAGGAAGGTGCGCACGCGCTGCGCCGGGACGGCGAAGCCGATGTTGTCGACGTCGCTCTCGCGCAGCGTGCTGACGCCGACGACCTCGCCGGTACGGGCCAGCACGAGCGGGCCGCCGCTGTTGCCCGGGTTGATCGCGGCGTCGGTCTGGACCAGCCGGAACGGGCTCTCTTCGACCGGCTGGAGCGCGACGCTGACGATCCCGCGGGTGAGCGTGCGCTTGAGGCCCAGCGGGCTGCCCTCGGCGAGGACCTCCTCGCCCTGCGGCAGCTCGGATGCCGGGCCCGACGCCAGGCGCAGCCGGCGGACCGACGCCGCCGACGCGCCGCGCGCGGCGAGCGCGTCCGGCGCGACCGCGAGCAGCGCCAGGTCGGCCCGGTCGTCGGCCGCGAGGATCGTCGCGGGGAGCGTCAGCTCCGCCGCCTCCTCGCCGGAACCGGCCTCGAACAGCGTCACGCGCAGGTCGTTGGCCGAGCGCACGACGTGCGCGTTGGTGACCAGCAGCAGCGTCCCCTCGGGCGCCGCGCAGCCCGGCGCCAGCGACGGGACGGGGTCGATCGCGAAGGCCGAGCCCGATACGCTCGCCCCCAGCGAGCCGTCGCCGGCCAGGCCCTGGTAGCCCAGCGCCGCGTCGACGAAGGCGACGGCGCCGAGGCTGGCCGGCGGGACCGCGGGCGGCGCGGACGGGGCGCGCGAGGTCGAGGCGGACGCCGCCGGCGTGAGCGCGGTCGCGAGCAGCGCGGCCGCGAGCGGGACGGCTGCCGCGCGCCGTACTGCGGCGCACCACGGCCCCGCGCGGCGGCCCGGACTCACGGCGCCTCCGGCGCGCCGAGCAGCACGACGCGGATCCCGGCAAAGAGGTTGGGCGAGGTCGGGTCGGTGACGGCCACCACTCCGCCGCGCCGGTCGACGGTCAGCCGCGGCCCGACGGCGGGCGGATCGCTCCAGGGGCTGCTCCCGCCCTGCGCGTCCCCGCCGCCCGCCCCACCTCCGGCG
>CAYZDB010000327.1:0-1153 GCA_964476985.1 uncultured Acidobacteriota bacterium
CACCGGGGCTCTGTCGGCCACTGGCGGGGTTCCATGCCCGATCGCTCCGCGCCGAGCCGCGCTGAGCCGCGCCGCACCATCTCAACGCACCCGGACCCGGCCCCGCTCACCCCCCGCCGGTCATCCCGCGGATGACGTCGTCACCCAGCCGGTCCCTCAGGAACGCCGCCAACCGCTGACGCAGCTTCACTTCCGCCTGGCGCATCGCTTCCCGCGTGACGCCGAACCTGTCCCCCAGTTCCTGGAGCGTCGACTCGTCCAGCGCCCCCAGCCGCTGGTCGAGGATCGCGCGGTCGCGCTCCGACAGCGTTGCCCGGAACTCCTCCAGCGCGCGCCGCGTCCGCTCCTGCAGGTCCTCCGCGATGACCCGCTGCTCCGCGTCGGCTCCGTCGTCCGCCAACACGTCGGCCAGGGTCGCGCTCCCCTCGGCCGTCAGCGGCTGGTCCAGCGACGCGTCCCGCGCCGCCAGCACCTTCTCGGCCTCGACGACGTCGCTCTCGGAGACGTCCAGCCGGGCCGCGAGCAGCTTCGGCGTGGCCTGCACGCCCTGCGCGGCCAGCTTGGCCTGCTCGCTGCGCAGGTGGTAGAGCAGCTTGCGGCGGTCGTTGGTGGTGCCGAAGCGGACGATCCGCCGGTTGTCCTGGAGGTACTTCAGGATGTACGCCTTGATCCACCACGCGGCGTAGGTCGAGAAGCGGCTGCCCTGCTCCGGGTCGAAGCGCTTGACCGCTTCCATCAAGCCGACGTTCCCCTCCTGGACCAGGTCCATGAGGTTGTCGACGAAGCGGCGATACATCAGCGCCAGCTTGACCACCAGCAGCAGGTTGGCGTTGACCAGCTGCGCCGCCGCGTCGCGGTCGCCGGTGTCGCGGAAGAGCCTCGCCAGCCTTGCCTCCTCCTCGACCCCAAGCGGCGGGATCGTGCGCACCTCCGCGATGTAGCGCGCGGTCGGATCGAGCCGCGCGGGCAGCGCGCGACCGCTGACCGGGGCGAGCGCCCGGGCCAGCTCCTGCTCCGCCGCGGCCGGGACGAGGTCCTCGGAGAGGTCCGCGGCCAGCAGTTCCTCTACCGGCCCGAGCTCTCCGTCGGCGGGAGCCGCGCCGCCCGCCTCCGGCACGATCTCCGCGTCCACGACCCGCTCCGGCTCGACTTC
>CAYZDB010000327.1:1253-3558 GCA_964476985.1 uncultured Acidobacteriota bacterium
CGCCGCCCGCCTCCGGCACGATCTCCGCGTCCACGACCCGCTCCGGCTCGACTTCCGCCGGGCGGCGGCGGCGCGCGCTCACGGCCCCTCCGCGTCGCGGGGCGCGGGGCAGATCGCGCGGAAGAAGCAGCCACGGCACGGGCGCGCCGACGTCGCCAGCTCGAAGTCGGCCTCGCGTGCGAGGTGGAGCGCCCGGTCCGAGACCTTCGCCAGCATCGCGCCGATCGAGTCTCGAATCGCCTCCTCGGCCGCGCCGATCGTCTCCGCGGTGATCGTGCAGGGGCGCTCGGGGTCGGACTGTCGCAGGTAGACCTCGCGTACCCGCAGCCGCTCCGGCTCGGCCTTCCAGACTTTCCGCGCATAGCCCGCGTAGACCAGCATCTGGAGCGGATTCTCGCCGCGCTCCCGCTTCCCCGTCTTCCAGTCCACGATGTGGACCAGCCCCTGTCCGTCGCGCCAGGCGAAGTCGATCTTCACCCAGACGTCGACTCCGTCCAGCGCGAACTTCTCGAGCCGCTCGACCGAGGCCTGCGCCTCGCGCGGGAGCGCGCGCGCGGCGTCCAGGTAACCCTGCGTCGCGAAGGCCCGGACCATCTCCTGCGCCTCGCCCACCCGCGTGCGCCAGTCCTCGTCACTGGCGGCCAGGTGCGGGTACTCGTGCTCGGCGAAGCGGGTGACGCTGCGCGGGTCGTCCGCGACGAGCTGGTCCCCGTCGCGGCTGGCCGCGTAGTCGCGGCGCATCCGCGCCACCATCCGCCCGATCGCCGGCTCGACCTCGGCCGGCCCCCCGCCCAGCGCCTCGCGCAGCAGCCCCTCGATCGCGTCGTGCACGCGCGAGCCGACCCACATCGGCAGCGAGGTCAGCGCGGCCAGCCGCGCCGCCAGCCGCGCGCGCTCCGGGTCGGCGCCGTCGGCGCGCCCCTTCGCCAGGTAGTAGCCGTAGAAGTAGGCGCGCGGGCACTCGGTGAAGGCGCCGTGGCGGGTCGCGGACCAGGAGAAGCCGCGCGGCACCGGCGCGAACGACGGCAGCGGCGGGACGCTCACGCCCCCTCCGCGTCCGGCAGCCCCGGCACGAGGCGCGCCACGATCTCCAGGTCGGCCGGCAGGATCGGCAGCCCCGGCATCGCCTCCGGCGCGTACCAGCCGATCGCGTCGGCCTGCAGCGCGCGCGGCTCTCCCGCGGCGATCCGCGCCGCAAGGAAGTGCAGCTCGACCTCGCGATCGTCGTAGGCGTGCCGGATCACCCACAGCGGCCGCACGCCGTCGATCTCGACCCCCAGTTCCTCGCGCATCTCGCGGGCCAGCGCGGCGGCGGGGGTCTCCCCTTCCTCCAGCTTGCCGCCGGGGAACTCCCAGAAGCCGGCCATGTGGGTCCCCGCCGGCCGGCGCTGGAGCAGGTAGCGGCCGTCGTGTGGCACGATGCCGGCGGCGACGCGGAGCAGGCGCTGGGACAAGGGACCTCCGGGGCGGCGATGGTAGCCACCCCCCGCAACCGGCGGCAAGCTCGCGCCGTCCGGCCGCCGCCTCCGGCGGCGGACACCCCCGAAAGAAACAAAACCTTGGCGCCCAGTTCGCCGGCCCGGTACCTTGCTGCAAACGGCGCCGACAACGGAAGTCGCGTGCCGGGACGCGGAGGGTTCCTTGCTCGGCAGCGCGTTCAGTGCCCCGGCGCCGTACCTGGTACCCCAGGTGCTTGCGCTCTGCGGGATGCTTTCGCTGCTGTTCTTCTCGCTGCGAGGGCGTCTCGCCCCCGCTCGCTGGGCCAGGGCCCTCCGCGTGGCGTACTTCACGCTCGCCGGCTGCTTCTTTCTTGGCGCCGCGGTGGCGGGCGCCTTCAGCGCCGTCCAGTTCCACACCGTGCGCTGGGCGAACGGCGGCGACACGCTGGTGCTCAACCGGCCCGCGCCGCTGGGGCCGATCGCGCTGCCCAAGTCGCTCGTCGCCAGCGTGACCGAGTTCGCGATCCCCGAGCGCACGCTGCTGGGGAGCGTGCGCCCCTCGGTCCAGTACGAGGTCGTCACGCGCTCCGGCGAGAGCTACTGGAGCGCCTCGCTGCACGAGCGCGAGCGCGTCGACGCGCTGCGCAACGCGCTGATCGCGGCGACCGACGGCCGGCTGATGCGCTTCCGCGTCGGGAAGAACGCGCTGCCGCAGTAGGGGCCGGCCTCCGTGCCGGCCCGCTGCGCCACCTCGGGCCGCTTCCTCGCCATCCCGCCGCGGGTGCTACTCTCTCGTCCCGGCAGCGGGGCGGAACCGGTCCGACCATCGGCGTCGGCCGTTCCCTCCTCCTCTTCCGGGCTTGATG
>CAYZDB010000328.1:0-3556 GCA_964476985.1 uncultured Acidobacteriota bacterium
GTGAGCTTCTTCAACGGGAACCTCCAAGTTCTCCATGAGACGAGTCCAGTGTCCTGCTGCCCGAAATGTTGCTCGCGAGTGAGGGAGAAAGTGGTGGAGTAATTCGTCCGTCCCGGTCGGAGGAGCGACACGGGAGGACGGATGAGCGACGAAACGAGGACGGGGAGTGGACCTGAGGCGCCGGACGAGCGGTTGCATCGCAGCGACCTGCCGGAGGGTGAGCGGCCGTGCCTGGTGGCGCGGGGCCGGCCGCGGTCGGGGGCGCCGAGCGAGGCGGAGGGGCCGCGGGCGGGACCGCTGACGGCGGAGCAGCGGCTGCTGATCCTGGACGCGTGGCAGCGGTCGGGATTGCCGGCCGGGGACTTCGGGTCGTTGGTGGGGGTGTCGGGTCACACGCTGTACGCCTGGAAGCGACGCTTCGACGAGTACGGCCCGGCGGCGCTGGAATCGCAGAAGCGCGGGACGGCGGCCGGGAGCCGGCTGCCGGAGTTGACGAAGCGGGCGGTGCTGATGCTGAAGCGGGCGCACCCGGAGTGGGGGTGCGAGCGGCTGAGCGACGTGCTGTGGCGGAGCCAGGGTCACGCGGCCAGCGCGGGGGCGGTGGCGCGGTATCTGAAGGAGCAGGGCTACGTGGCGCCGGAGCCCGCGCCGTCGCGGCCGCACGCGCCGCCAGAGCGGCGATTCGAGCGGGCGCGGGTCAACCAGCTCTGGCAGAGCGACTTGTTCACCTTCCTGCTGAAGCGCGAGTCGCGGCGGCTGTACCTGGTGGTGTTCATGGACGACCGGAGCCGCTTTCTGACGAGCTGGGGCCTGTCGGCGAGCGCGGCGGGGTCGTTGGTGCGGGAAGCGCTGCTGGCCGGGGTCGCGAATTTCGGGCTGCCGGAAGAGGTGCTGACGGACAACGGTCCGCAGTACGTGACGTGGCGCGGGACGAGCACGTTTGCGCGGCTCTTGCGGGCCAAGGGGATCCGGCACGTGGTGGCGCGGCCGCGGCGGCCGCAGACACTGGGGAAGGTCGAGCGCTTCTGGGGCTCGCTCTGGCGGGAGTGCCTGGAAGAGGCGGTCTTCCGCTCGCTGGAGGAAGCGCGGGCGCGGGTCGGTCTGTACATCGACCACTACAACTTCCACCGTCCGCACCAGGGGATCGACGGCCTGACGCCGGCGGATCGCTTCTTCGAGGCCGAGCCGGAGGTGCTGCGGACGCTGCGGGCGCGGGTCGCGCCGCGGGCCGGAGAGCTGGCGCGGGATGGTCTGCCGCGCAAGGCGTTCTACTTGACGGGCCGGGTCGGCGACGCCGGGATCTCGCTGCACGCCGAAGGCGAGCGGATCGTGCTGACGACGGACGATGGCATGCGGGAGGAAGTGGACCTGGCGGCACCGGGCCGGCGTGCGGACGAAGAGGAGCAGATCGAGCTGCCGGCGGTGGTGACCCCGGCGGCGCGGGAGGTGGAAGATGGCGAGGACGAAGCCGAAACCGACGGAGACGGTGCCGCGGACGAAGCCGACGCGCTCGAGCGCGAGCCGGGTGACGGGGACGGCGGAAGCGAAGAAGACGGCGGCGGTGGTGCTGGAGGCGCTGGCCGGGCTGCGGACGCCGGCGGCGGCGGGAGCGAGCCTGGGGATCTCGACGGCGCGGTACTACGTGCTGGAGATGCGGGCGCTGCAGGGCGTAGTGACCGCGCTGGAGCCGCGGGCGCGAGGCCGGACGCTGACGGCAGCGCGGCGGGTCCAGGGCCTGGAGCGCGAGAAGACGAAGCTGACGCACGAGGTGCTGCGGACGCAGGGCCTGCTGCGAGCGGCGCAGCGGGCGCTGGGGATCGTGCCGGGGCCGGTCGTGGCGACCCCGGGCCAGCGGCGGCGCCGAGCCTCGGTGCGGGGTGCGTCCGCGGCGGCGACGCTGCGGCGGATGGCGGAGGGGAGTGATGACCAAGCGCGGGAGGAAGCGCGGTCGTCCGGCGGACCCGACGGGCCAGATCCAGCGGCTTGAGGGGGACGCCGGCGCCAAGCACCGACTGACGCTGCTGCTCGACACGCTGAGCGGCCAACGCAGCGTGGACGCGGCCTGCGCCGAACTGGGGCTCAGCCCGTCGCGCTTCTTCGCGCTGCGCCAGGCGGTCCTGCGGGCGGCGCTGACGGCGCTGAGCCCGCGGCCGCGGGGCCGTCCGGCGACGCCGCCGGAGGCCGGGGAGCGCGAGCGGGCGCTGGAGGCCCAGCTCGCCATTTTGGAGGAAGAACTGCAGTGCGCGCTGGTGCGCACGGAGCTGGCGCTGGCGATGCCGCGGCTGTTGAAGCGGGCGGCGGAAAAAAAAGAAAGAGCCGCTCGGCCCGCCGAGCGCCCGAGCCGACGCGGTCCGCGACCGCCGCTGGCTGCGCCACCGGGACCGGGTGAGACAGATGCTCCGCCTGCTCGATGAGGCCCGGCGGCGGCGCCGTCGCGGGCTGGCCGGTCAGCGGCCGCGCCGCGCGGCCGAGCGCCTCGCGCGGCGCACGGCGGTGGCCTGCACGCGCTGGCTGGCCCAGCGCGGCCAGGCGCTGGATGTCACCGCCCAGCGACTGGGGCTCGAGCGCAGCACGCTGGCCCGCTGGTGTCGCCAGTGGCGTCACGATCAGCTCGCGCTGCAGCCGCTCGGTCGCAGTCCCGCGTACGCCGAGCCCACCGCTCGCCATGCCGTGCTGACCCTCTTCGCCTATCTCGGCCCGCAAGTCGGGCTGCCGGCGCTGCGGCGGCTCTTCCCCGACTGCCCGAAGGCCGAACTGGTCGACCTCTTGGCCCGCTGCCGGGCCCGCTACCGCCGCGCTGGCGTGCTGGTGCACGCCCTGCGCTGGCTCGGCGCCGGTCGGGTCTGGGCCGTGGACGGCTGCGACGCCCCGACGCCGATCGACGGCTGCTACTCCGTGATCCTCGCGGTGCGCGACCTCGCGAGCGGTGCCCTGCTGGCGTCCCTGCCCGCCGCCGCCGAGGACGGACCAGCGCTCGCCAGCCTGCTCGAAGCGCTCTTCCGCGAGCATGGCCCTCCGCTCGTCCTGAAGTCCGACAACGGGGCCTGCCGCAGCGCCATCGTCCAGGACCTGCTGCAGCGCTCCGGCGTGCTGCACCTGCTCTCCCCGCCGGGGCTGCCGCCCTACAACGGCGCGATCGAAGCCGGCTTCGGCGGGCTCAAGACCGAAGCGCACTGGGAAGCCGCGCGTCACGACCGGCCCGGCTCCTGGACGGCCGACGATCTCGAAGCCGCCCGCTGCCGGGCCAACGCGCTGCACCGGCCCTGGGGTCTCGACGCGCCGACCCCCGACGACGCCTGGTCGGAGCGCACCCCGATCACCCCCGCGGAGCGCACCGCGCTCCATCAAACCCTTTGGGTGTATCGTCAGCAAGAGCGCCAGAAACGTGGCGCCCGGCCCGGTGAGCCACTGCGGCCCTCCGATCCGGACGCCCTCTTCCGCGCTGCGCTCAGCCAGGCGCTGATCCAGCGCGGCTACCTGACCGTCCGGAGACGGCGAATTGCTCCTCCACTTTCCATCCGTTTTCTGGGAAACATTTCGAGATGACTACACCTAC
>CAYZDB010000329.1:0-3539 GCA_964476985.1 uncultured Acidobacteriota bacterium
CCCTCCGCGTCGGCCCCCCGGATCCCGCGCGCGGCCAGCTCGGCCCGCACGCGCGCCGGCCCCTTCCGCCCGGCCGCGGCGCGCGAGCGGGCGTGATTATAGGCAACGGCCCGGTCGTCCACGAGCTGGAGCTCGGCCAGCCGGCGCAGCGCCGCGTCGATCTCCTCGCGCTCGTGGCCCGCGCGGGCCAGCCGGCGGCGCAATTCGCCGACCGAGAGCGCCCGGCGCGCGAGCGCCGCCACGGCGCGGTCGTAGGCGGATGTCTTCGGGTCCGGCACCCGGGGAGGATACACGCGCGCCGCGGGCCCGACCGGCGGCGGTCGGGCCGCGGGCGGGCGCGGCGCTCAGCGCGAGCGCGGCAGCGGGGGGAAGTCGTCCTGCCGGGAGGAGCGGTTCAGCCGCGGGGCCGGCGCCGGCGCGCCCGCCTCGCCGGCGCGCGCCGGCGCGCCGACGAGCGCCTCCTGCATCGCGGCCTGCGAGGACTGCGAGGTCGACTCGATCCCCTCCATCCGCAGCCGCAGCTCGTCGCGGTTGGTGGCGCGGGCCAGCGCCTCGTCCTTGGTGATGACCTTCGACTGCCAGAGCTGGTGCAGCGACTGGTCGAAGGTCTGCATCCCGTACTGCGACGTGCCCTGGGCGATCGCGTCGCGGATCATCTTCGTCTTGTCCTTGTTCTCGATGCACTCGCGGATGTACGGCGTCACCCGCAGCACCTCGACCGCCGGGGCGCGCCCCTGGCCGTCGGCGCGGCTGACCAGCCGCATCGAGATGCAGGCCCGGAAGACCGCGGCCAGCTGCAGGCGGATCTGCTTCTGCTGGTGCGGCGGGAAGACGGAGATGATCCGGTTGATCGTCTCGGTGGCGTCGAGGGTGTGCAGCGTGGAGAGCACCAGGTGGCCGGTCTCGGCCGCCAGCAGCGCGGTCTCGATCGTCTCGTAGTCGCGCATTTCGCCGACCAGGATGACGTCCGGGTCCTGGCGCAGCGCCGAGCGCAGGGCGTCGGCGAACGACTTGGTGTCGACCTCGACCTCGCGCTGGTTGATCAGCGACTTCTTGTCGCGGTGCAGGAACTCGATCGGGTCCTCGATCGTCATGACGTGCTCGCAGCGCGTCGCGTTGATGTAGTCGATCATCGCCGCCAGCGTGGTCGACTTGCCGGAGCCGGTGGTCCCGGTCACCAGGATCAGCCCGCGGGCCTCGGACGCGACCTGCTCGAGCACCGTCGGCAGGGTCAGCTCGCGCACGGTCGGGATCTTGACCGGCACGACGCGGAAGACCATCCCGACCGCGCCGCGCTGCTGGAAGCAGTTGACACGGAAGCGGCCCAGCCCGGGGACCGAGTAGGCCATGTCGATCTCGAGGTTCTCCTTGAACTTCTGCTTCTGCCGCGCGCTCATGATCGAGAACGCCATCGCGACCGCGTCCTCCTGCATCAGGCGCGGGTGCTCGGTCATCGCGAGCAGGTGGCCGTCGACCCGGACGATCGGGTAGGAGCCCACCTTGAGGTGGAGGTCGGAGGCGCCCTTGTCGGACGCGGCCTTCAGGAGGTCGTTGATGTGCACGGCCGTCTCCCGGGATTGCAACGCCGCGCCCCGGCACCGCACGCGACCCGGGGGATAATCCCCGGGCCGGGCCGGTTGCCGGCGGACCGCGGCGGGGCCCTCGGCCCCCGTTCGGAATCTAGGTTTCCGGCCCCGGCGGGGACAACCGACGCCGCGCGGCGGGCCCCTGGCCCGCCCCGGCGGCCGGATCGCGGAGGGCTCTTGCTGCGCTGGGCTTTGCTCGTGTCGCGCGACCTGGTCCGGCTGCCGGACCTCGAGGAAGGGATCCGGATGGCCGGCTACTCGCCGCGGCGGGTGCCCGACCTGCTGCGCGCCTGGTCCCTGCTCGGCCTGCCCCCCGGGGGGGCCGGCGAGGTCCCCGGCGGAAACCGGCCGGGGCTGGTGCTGGTCGACCTGGTCTCGCTCGAGGAGGAGGGGCTGGAGGTGATCCGGACCCTCTCGCGGCACGCTCCGGCGGTCGCCCTGCTGCCCGACCATCTCGCCGGCGCGGCGGGGCAGACCCGGCGCTGGGGGGCGACGGCGCTGCTGCCGCCGCACGACGCCTCCCGGGTGGCCGACTGCCTGGCCGGGCTGCCGGGACCGGGCCCGCTCGGAACGGTCGCGCCTACGGGTAGACCTTGAGGTGCCACTCGGGGTGCCGCGGGTGGGCCCCCTTCACCTCGTTGAAGTAGGCCTCCTGGATCCGGCGCGTGACCTCCCCGCGGGTGCCGCTGCCGACCGGGACGCCGTCGACCGACCGGATCGGCGTGACCTCGGCCGCGGTCCCGGTGAAGAAGACCTCGTCCGCGACGTAGAGCGCCTCGCGCGGGATCGCGCTCTCGACCACCTCGTAGCCCAGCTCGCGGGCCAGCGTCATCACCGAGTCGCGCGTGATCCCGGCCAGGATCGAGTACTGCAGCCCGGGGGTGAAGATCTTGCCGCGCCAGACGACGAAGATGTTCTCGCCCGAGCCCTCGCTGATCAGGCCGTCGGTGGTCAGCGCGATCCCCTCGGTGAAGCCGCGGGCCCGGGCCTCCAGGTTGATCAGCTGCGAGTTCATGTAGTTGGCGCCGCACTTGGCGAGCGCCGGCAGCGTGTTCGGAGCCATCCGGTTCCAGGTCGAGATCGTGACGTCGACCCCCTGCGTCAGCGCCGTCTCGCCCAGGTACGCGCCCCACGACCAGACGACGATCGCGGTGTCCACCGGGCACTTGGACGGGTTGACGCCGAGCGTGCCGAAGCCGCGGTAGATCACCGGGCGGATGTAGCACTCCTCGAACCCGTTGGCGCGGATCGTCTCGAGGCAGGCGTCGACCAGCTGGTCCTCGGTGAAGGCCCCCTGCATCCGGTAGATCTTGGCCGAGTCGATCAGCCGCCGGATGTGCTCGCGCAGCCGGAAGCAGGACGAACCGTGCTCCGTCTTGTAGCAGCGCGCCCCCTCGAAGACCGACGAGCCGTAGTGAATGACGTGGGAACAGATGTGGATGTTGGCGTCCGCGTAGGGAACCAGCCGGCCGTTCATCCAGATCGAGCTGACGCCGTCGAACGCCATGCGCAGGCCTCCACCGCCCCGTGCGGCAGCGCAGCAGCGCGGCACGCCGACGGCGGGATACGAAAAGGGATCGCAGCAGGGGGGAACGGGATCGATCCTAAGAGCCCGCACCAAGGGGTGTCAACGCTCGTCGGGCCGCCCGGCGGACCGTTCGTCGGAGCGGGCCCCGTCCGCCCCCGCGCCGACCCCCGGCGGCCCCCCTCGGCCGGACCCCCTCCGGCTTGCGCCCGGGGCCGGCTGACCGTATCTGCTTGGCATGGCAGCTTTGCTCGCGGGCTCCGGCCGGGCCCGCGCTTTTCTTATCGCGAGCCTCCTCGCGGCTGCTGCCGCCGCCCCGGCGCGCGCCGACGGCGCGTCCCGCGCCCCGGCCAGCTACCGCGGCCCCTTCGCCGCCCCGGCGGCCGAGCCCCCGGGGCCCGCGCCGTCGCCGGCGGAGGCAGTCCCCC
>CAYZDB010000330.1:0-3538 GCA_964476985.1 uncultured Acidobacteriota bacterium
AGGGGGTCCAGGGCAGGTTGTCCGGGCGGCTGTCGTAAAACGCCCGCGCCATCTCGCCCGGCGTGACCCGCCAGACGGTGGCCGTGACGGTCTTCAGGTTGACCGTGCGCAGCGGCAGCGCGGCGGACGCGCGCTCGATCAGCGCGACGGTGCGGCCGGCGTCGAGCGTCGGGCGCAGGTCGCCGGTCGTGATGGTCCCTTCCCAGGCGGGGACCTGCTGGCCGAAGACGTCCTGCGCGCCGGCCGCGAGCCGCAGCCGGTAGGTCGTGCCGGGGCGCCACGCGCCGGCCAGCGACACGCTGGCGGTCCCGTCCCACGAGACCGAGGCCTCCGACGCTTCCCAGTCGATCTCGACGGGCGGTTCGACCGCGACGCGCCCCTTCAAGGTCTGAAGGTCGATCTCGTTGGACGTCAGCAGGGTGAACGGCCCGTACGGGCACTGGTCGCTGTACAGGAAGCCGCACTTCGTCCCCGCGACGCGCGCCGGGCCGTAGGTGCGCATCGCGATCGTGCGCGTCTCGCCCAGCGTCAGCGGTCCGTCTTCGCCGCGCAGCGCGCCGTCGACGATCAGCGCGAGCCGCGTGTCCTCCGGCAGCGGCCGGGCCGGCTTCAGCTCGTAGCGGGTCCTGCGGTCGAGCAGGCCGCGCTCGCGGTCGCCCGGACGCGACCACCAGCCTCCGGCGGCGCCGCGCTCGCGGCGCTCGCGCTCCTCCTCCGCGGGGACGTCGACCGCGCGCACCAGCCGCAGCGGGACGCGGGCCGGCGCGGCGTTCTCGGGGCGCAGCTCGATCCAGGCGTGGTCCTCGATCGCGGCGACCGGCTGGTTCAGGCCGAGCGCGAACAGCTGCTCGGGCTCGACCCAGCGCGAGCCGTCGCGGGGCTGCACGTCGACGATCTCGGGCCGCGGCGTCGAGAAGCCGTAGCTGTAGGTGGTGGCCAGGACCGAACCGTCGAGCGCCCGCAGCCCGGCGGGGACGGTGACGGTGAAGGGGGTCGACAGCGGGAACGGCGCGTCCGGCACGAATTCGACCGCCGACGAGCCGAGCCAGCGCCAGCTCCCGGCGAGGGCCGGCGCGATCGACGCCGGCGGCGGGAGCTGGGCCAGGGCGGCGGCGTGCTGCAGCGCGACGACCGGGCGCGAGAAGACGAGCGCGGGCCGCATCGAGCCGACGAGCTGGGTGCGCGGCAGCGCGATCGCGACGGTCAGCGCGGAGTTCGGCGCGCCCGGGGCGAACGCCAGTTCCGGGATCGCTGGCGGCGGCTCGGTGCCGGGAGCGAAGCGGGGGCCGGACGCGATCGCGCCACGGGCGGCGAGGCCCAGCGCGGCGAGCGCGAGCGCAGCGGAAAGGACGAGCGCGGCGGCGTACCACCCGGAGGCGGTGCGCGGCGTCGATGCGGTGACGGACATGGAGGCCCCCGAGGCGGTGGGGCATCGATGATACGCCGATCGGGCGGCCGCGGTCCGCGCTCGCGCCGCAGCGGGAGGACCGCCGCTGTCCCGGGATTCCTAGCTTGCGCCGCAGGGGCGGAAGTGGTCCATGAAGGCGCCGATCGCCTCGGGATCGCCGCAGCTCCCGGCGAGCGCCGCGGCCAGCCCGGCCGCGTCGTCGGGCCTCAGTCCCTTCGCGGCCTCCGGCTCCGGACAGAACCAGATCGCGATCCGCTGCTTGCCGTCGGCGCCGTCGCACTGGGGCACGACGACCGCCGACATCCCCTGCGCGCTGTGTTCGTTCATCTGCAGCGCGCCGCGCTTGACCAGGTAGAGCAGCTTCGCCGCCCCGGCCCGCCCCTCGAGCGTGCCGCGCGCCAGCACGTCGCCCGGGCCGAGGTTGATCTTGTTGCGGCGCAGCACGTCGAGGTCGTTGGTCTTGCCGGTGACGAAGTCCTCCAGCTCCTGCGGATTGCCGCCCATCCGCAGCATGCGCGTGTAGATCAGTCCGCGCGCCCCGAAGCCGGGGATGTTCCCCTTGTCGTCCGGCGGCTGGTCGGTGAGGACCGCGACGTCGGCCAGAAACGGCACGTTGACCGCGACCATCGCGTGGTAGCCGGCAGGCAGCTCCTTCGCGCCCAGGATCCGCAGCGCCTTGTCGGTGCGGCTCGCGGGGTCCTTCATCTCGCGCTCGACCCCGCGCCCCCACTGCACCAGCATGAACCCCGCGCCGCAGACGACGAGGCCGAGGGCGACGATCGCGAAGAGGCAACCGCCGAGGAACCAGCCCCAGGTATTGCTGCCCGACTGGGATCCGTTGGCCATGGTGCCGTCAGGTTACCGCCGCCGGGGGCCGGCGGGGAAGCGGGCGCGGCGACCGTTGGGACGGGCGGCGGAACCGACGAGCGGCCCCGGAGCCGCTACCAGATCGTCTCGACCAGGCCGCTGTCCCGCAGCGCCTCGTCCCGCGTGACGAGCGGTATCCCCTCGGCCCGCGCCGTCGCCGCGATCAGCCGATCCGCCGGGTCGCGGGGGAAGTCCGCCGCGAATTGGACCGCCAGGGCCGCGATCGCCGGCGTGATCTCGCGCGTCGCGACCCCTGTGCGCTCGAGAAGTTCCTCCAGCCAGGACTCGACGGTTCCCCGGATCCGCAGCCGCCCGGCGGCGGCGAGCATGGCGATCTCCCAGAGCGAAATCGACGCGACCGCCAGGCCGCCCGCGCGGGCCGCGCGCCGGATCGCCCGCGCGGCCGGCTTCGAAAGCCGCTCGGGCGCGACAGCCAGGAAGAGCAGCGCGTGCGTGTCGAGCAGCGTCACCGCCCGCCCTTCCACGCCGACGGCGGCAGCACGGGCGACTCGACGTCCCCGGCGATCGACGCGGTCCCCGCCATGCAGCCGAAGATGTCGGCTGCCGGCGCGGGCGGCGGCACGAGCCGGGCGACCGGGACGCCCCGCTTGGTGATGACGATCTCGCCGCCGTGCGCGCGGACCTGGTCCATCAGGGCGAGGCAGCGGGCCTTGAATTCACCGGCGGGGATGGTCGTCATGGTCATGTCCTTGTGACCATGATTGTACGGCGGCTTCGCGTCACGGTCGAGCCGGGGATCGCGGTGGTGTCCCGGCCTCGGGAACCGAACGCGGGCGGGCGGCCACGGAGGGCCGCCCCTACGGGGTCGCGGTCGGGAGCGTCGATCCGGGGCGCCGAAAGAGCGTCCGCCACGGGAAGAAGTAGACCGCGAAGACCACCGCGTAGACCCCGAACGAGTCGAGACCCATCATGCTGGCGAACGCGAAGAAGAAGATCAGCAGGTGCATCCGCACGACGTTCCGGTAGGGCGCGCCCAGCACGTCCTGTCCGCCGCGCTGGCGGAAGTCGAGCGGGGCGCTCCACGCGGTGCGCAACGCGGCCCGTTCGGCCAGGAAGGCCGCGGTGAGGAACGGCCAGTAGCGGCGGAACACTTCGGCGTAGAGTCCCTCGCTCGGGAAGCTCTTCGGGTCGACGACCGGGAAGAAGAGGTTCAGGAAGACCGAGTGGACGAAGTGGAAGCCGCCGAAGTGGATCGTGAAGAACGTCAAGAGGAACAGAACGAAGAGGAGCGACAGCACCAGG
>CAYZDB010000331.1:0-3531 GCA_964476985.1 uncultured Acidobacteriota bacterium
GTCCCCTTCCTCGCCGCCGCGTGGCTGACCGCCCTGGCGCTCCCCGTCCTCGCGCAGACCGCCCCCCCCGCCGCCCCGCCGCCGCCCGCCGACCGCGTCGCCGCGCTCGAGGCCCAGGTCCAGCAGCAGGCCGCGGCGATCGAGCAGCTCCGGCAGCAGCTCGCGGTGCTGGAGCGCAAGGTCGCCGAGGCGGCACGGCCCGCCGCTCCCGCCGTTCCCGCGGCCGACCCGGCGCTCGAGGAGAAGGCCAACCTGGCGATCTCGCAGATCAACCAGCTCGTTGCGGCCGGCGACATCGCCGGCGCCAAGGCGAAGCTGGCCGAAGGGCAGGCGCAGTTCGCCTCGACCCAGGCCTGGAAGTCGACCGGGCGGCTCTCGCAGGAGCTGGCGGTCGTCGGGCGCGACGCGCCGCCGACGCTGAAGATCGAGAAGTGGTACCAGGGGGAGAAGCAGGTCGACCCGGCCAAGGCCAAGGCGACGCTGGTGGTGTTCTGGGAAGCGTGGTGCCCGCACTGCCAGCGCGAGGTCCCCAAGCTCGAGGCGATCTGGCAGAAGTACAAGGACCAGGGGCTGCAGGTCGTCGGCCTGACCAAGCTGACGCGGAACACGACCGAGGAGCAGGCGCTCGCCTTCATCAAGGAGAAGGGGGTGACCTACCCGACCGCGAAGGAGACCGGCGAGTTGTCGGCCTACTTCAACGTCTCGGGGATCCCGGCCGCGGCGATCCTCAAGGGCGGGAAGGTCGTCTGGCGCGGGAACCCGTCGCGGATCGACGACGCGATGATCGCGAAGTACCTCTGAGGGCTCGGCGCTACCGCCCCCCCTCCACTGCCTCCTTCAGCCGCGCTGCCGCGGCGCGCACTTCCGCCGTCGCCCGCGGCATCACCATCGGGCCCGCCAGGCCGGCCAGGAAGCCGGGGACCTGCGCCTCCGCCTCGATCACGAGGCGCGTCCCGGTCCCCGCCGGATGGAGCGAGAGGTCGAGTCGCAGGCCGACGCCCGGCGGCAATCGGTCACCCGCGAGCTGGAGCGCCAGCTGCCGCCCCGGCTCGCATGCGACCACCGACGCTTCCTGCGCCTGCTCGATCCCGTCGGGCCCGGCCCGCAGCACGATGCGGCAGGTCTCGCCCGCGCGCAGCGCCGGCGGCTCGAGCCGCGCCAGCGCGTCGTTCCAGGCGGCCAGGCCGCGCTCGCTGGACAGGTAGGGCCAGACGCGCTCGGGCGGCGCGTCGATCTCGATCTCTTCGGACACCCTGAGCGGCATGGACTGCCTCCCTCCGGGGGCACCCGGCGCGGCGGCCGGGGGCGGCCCCTACTCCTGCGGTTCGCGCATCGACTTGAAGGCCAGGAAGGCCGGGAACAGGTCGAAGTGCTCGCGCAGCACGTCGTCCCAGCCGGTCCCGGGGAAGATCTCGGTGTAGTCCTCGTAGGCTTGGAGCAGCGCGGCCATCAGTTCGCCCATGTCCTCGGGGGCGAAGGCGAAGCAGCCGCCGGTCGGGCGCGGCACCCCGTCCAGTTCGACCACCCGCATCGCGACCAGTTCCTCGGGATCGAAGCGGTGCGGCAGCAGCGAGTCGACCACCTCGACCGTCCGGCCGCGCGGCAGGTCGGCCAGCGTCATCGCGCGGCCGGGGGCGATCGCCTTGACGCGGTAGAGGCTGACCGGGCTGGCGGCGGCGCGCTGCAGCACGCGCCGCTGTTCCTCGTCGAGCGCGGCCCCCTGCTCGTCCAGGAAGAGCACCGCGAGCGTCTGGCCCTGGGCGTCGCGGTGGTCGAAGAGGACCCACTCCACCAGCGCCTGGGCGGCGCTGCGCGGCTCGAACCGCTCGAGCAGGTCCTGCAGCGTGAACTGCGACAGCTCCTCGTCCATCGCCTCGGCCAGCGCCGCCGCGATGCGCGGCGCGTGCTCGGGCTGCGCCGCGAACTGGAGCAGCGCCGCGCGCGCGGAGCGGAAGGCCGCGCTCTCTTCGCCCTCTCCCGGCAGCTCGGGGGCGCCGATCTCCAGGTCCGATTCGGCCTCGGCCGCGACCAGCCCCATCAACTCGTCGTCGTCCTCGTCGTCGATCGCCTCGTCGTCCTCGTCGTCGAGCGCGAGCAGCCCCTCGAGCGGCTCGTCGGCGTCCTCGTCGCCCGGCTCCGCGCCGTGGCGCCCGCGCGCCTCCGCCTGCTCCAGCGCGGCCCGGCGCTCCGCCAGCGGCGCCGCTTCCGCCGCGCGGCCGGCGCGCGCGAGCAGCGGCGCCAGGCGCTCCAGCACGCCGATCTCGAAGGCCGGCGGGATTTCCTCCGCGTCCAGCAACTCGCGGTAGACCGCCTCGGCGCGATCCGCCCGCCCGGCGGCCTCCAGCGCCTGCGCGGCGAGGAACATCGCCCAGCCGTCGCGCCGCGGGCTGGCCAGGACCGCTTCGGCCTCGGTCGCCGCCTCGTCCCCGCGCCCCGCCTTGGCCAGCACCAGCGCGCGCCGCGCCAGCGCCTCCTCGCGCCGGTCCAGCTCGGCCCAGCGCGCGAGCAGCGCCGCCGCCTCGTCGGTCAGCCCCAGCCGCGGCGCCTCGCCCGTCAGCCACTGGCGCAGCCAGTAGCTCCAGGGCGAGTCGGTGAGCATCTCGACCGCCGCGATCCGCCGCCGGTCCACGGCCGCCCAGTCGAGCAGCTCGCCCAGCCGCGCCAGCGCGGCGCGCGGATCGAGCGGCCCGTGCTCTGGGTCGAGCTCGCCGACCGTGCCGCGCCGCACGATCTCGTCCATCGCGGCCGCGTGGACCAGCGCCTCGCTGCGCAGCTGGCGGGTCGCCTCGGTCGCGTCGGCGAGCACCGGCGGGCCGCCCTGGTCGTCCCCGGCCCGCCGCGGGTAGCTCGCGCGGGCGTAGGCGACGCGCAGCCGGTCGGGCACGATCTCGGTCCCGATCCCTTCCCCCGCCCGGTGCCAGATCCGGCCGCCCAGCTCGTCGATCACCTCGCGCAGCGGGAAGAGCGCCGCGACCTTCTCGTCGAGCACGAAGTCGGGGTCGTCGAAGTCGGGCGCCTCGTCGCCGGCCAGGTCGAAGGCGTAGCCGCCCTCCCCCGGCACCCCCAGCGCGGAGGCGATCGCCCAGTGCAGGTCGGAGAGCGCGTGGTCCTCGCGCAACTCGAGCAGCAGCCCGTCCATCGGGCCGCGGGGGTCGTACACGCGCAGGACGAAGGTGTTCACGGGGATCTCCTTGGCGCCGGCGGTCAGTCCAGGCCGTGGCGGCGCAGCAGGTCGTGGTCCGCGAGCAGCGCCGCGGTCGGGCCATCGGCCACGACGCGCCCGCGGTCGAGGACCAGCGCGCGTGGCGCCAGCCGCGCGACGAACGACAGGTCGTGGCTGGCGACGACGATCGTCGCGGGCAGCCCATCGAGCAGATCGGCCAGCTCGCGCCGGCCGCGCGGGTCGAGCCCGGCCGAGGGCTCGTCCAGCAGCAGCAGGCCGGCCCGGCAGGCCAGCACTCCGGTCAGGCAAAGCCGCCGCTTCTCGCCGGTCGACAGGTGGTGCGGGAAGCGCTCCTCGAAGCCCGCCAG
>CAYZDB010000332.1:0-3524 GCA_964476985.1 uncultured Acidobacteriota bacterium
GATCCCGCCGACGGCCCAGGCCCGGTCGCGGGTGCGCAGCACGGCGCGGCGGCCGCCCAGCAGCGCCCGCTCCGCCGCGGCGCGCACCGCGGAGGGAAGGCCCGGGCCGGGCCCGAGCGGTCCGGCGCAGAAGCCGCCCACCGCGACCGCGACGCGCTCCGCGCGCCGGGCGCCGCGCCGCGCGAGTCGCTCGCCGAGCCGGCGCAGGCCGGACGGCCACGCGCTGACGGAATCGGCCGTCACTGCCATGATGGATCCTCCTCTGCCGGCCCGCGCAGCCTACCGCCGCCGGGCCGCGCCGGAGCGCACCGGAGGCGCGCCATGTCCCGCTCCCGCAAAAGGACCCCGCTCCGCGCCGCGCGGCGCGCGCTGCTCGCCGCGGCGGTGCTCTTCGTTGCACCGGCCTCCGCCGCGGCGGACGACGCGCGCCCCGCCGGCGACCGCGTCGCCCTGGCCGACGGCAGCGAACTCTCCGGCCGCGTCGTGTCGCTCGACGCGCACGCGCTGGTGATCGAGGTCGACGGCGCGCGCCGCACCGGTCCGCGCCGCGACGTGCTGCGGATCGAGCTGGGGGAGACCCCGCCGCCGCCGCTCGTCGTGCGGGTCAAGGTGGCCGAGGCCGACGACGAGGTCCGGCTGCTGCTGGACGAGCGCGAGATCGCGTCGCCGGCGCAGCTGCGCGCCGAGTGGTTCGACCTCGCCCCGCTGCTCGGCGACGGCGCGCACCACCTGACCGCCGAGGTCACCAACCGGCGCGGGCTGCGCGCCTGGCGCTGGGTGCTGGAGGCGGGCGGGAAGAAGGAGACCTTCGCCTGCGGGCTGACCGGGCGCTCGGGCTGCACCGCGGACGGCCGGCCGGCCGACGCGCAGGGGACCTTCCCGGCGGGCGGCGTCTGGCTCTACGTGAAGCAGGCCGAGGGCCGGATCGAGATCGAGCGCGACCCGGCCCCCGCCCCGTAGCCGTTCCGCCCGCAGGGGTATACTCCCGCGCCATGTCCTTCTACCGCGGCCCGCAGGGCACGTCCGTCACGCTCAACTTCCCGCCCGTGACGCCGGGGGTGAAGCTCCTGCTCTGGATCCTCGGCGTCGCGTTCGGGATCCAGTTCGTGCTGCAGTCGATCGTCAAGGCGGACTGGATCCTGGGCTGGTTCGCGCTCATCCCGCCGCTGCTGCTGTATCCGCCCTACCCGCTCTGGACGCTCGCGACCTACGCGCTGCTCCACGGCGGGATCATGCACCTGCTGCTCAACATGCTCGGCCTCTGGATGTTCGGCGGCGACGTCGAGCGGATGTTCGGCACGCCGCGCTTCCTGCGCTTCTTCGTCGCCTGCGTGGTCGGCGGCGGCCTGCTCTACTCGGCGGTCGGGCTGCTGCGCGGCTCGGGCGCGCCGGTGATCGGGGCCTCGGCCGGAGTGCTGGGGATCTCGGCGGCGTTCGCGGTCTTCTTCCCCAACCGGCAGCTCTTCGTGTTCCCGATCCCGTTCCCGGTCAGCGCCAAGGTCTTCGTCGCCGTCTACGCGGTCATCACCGTCCTCAGCAGCGTTTCGCCCGGCGCCGGGGACTACGTCGCGCACCTGGCGCACCTCGGCGGACTGGCCGTCGGCGCCCTCCTGGCCTGGCTGTTCAAGCGCCGGATCGGGGGCGGCAGCGGGCTGGGATTCGGAGGCTGGCCGGGCGGTGGGAGCCGCGGCGGCTCCCGCCCGCCTTTCCGCGTGGTGCGCGGGGATCGCGACGACGACCGCTGGACAAACTGACCGGTAACACGGGTGTCTCCGGGCTGTCACGGATCGACTGTTGACGCCCGGCGGTCGAGCCTTCATATTCGCCCCTGCCAGCGTCTTACTCGTTTTCCGTATGGGGCCAGATGCCGCCGCGGCGATCTCTGGGGGTACGGGAAGGGGTAGGCCGGAGCCTCCGCCACGGGGAGACGGGTGCTCGATCTGGTCAACGGTCCGGCAGCCCCGGACCGTGGCGGGGCAGATCACGTGGCGAGCAGCTCTGATCGCGGGTCGACTCCCGTGCGTGCAGCCTCCCCATCCCGCAAGCCCGGGGAGCGGGCACCGGACAGCGGCTCGTCCGACCGCACGGTGCTGTCGCGCTACTTCACCGAGATCCGCGAGTACCCGCTGCTCACCAAGGAGCAGGAGCAGCAGCTCGCGCGGCGCGTCCAGGCCGGCGATCCCGAGGCCTTCGAGCACCTCGTCGCCTCCAACCTGTCGTTCGTGGTCAAGGTCGCCAGCGAGTACCGCAATCTCGGCCTGCCGCTGGAGGACCTGCTCAACGAGGGGAACCTCGGCTTGATCGAGGCGGCCCGGCGCTACGATCCCACCAAGGGGACGAAGTTCATCACCTACGCGATCTGGTGGATCCGCAAGTCGATCCTCAAGGCGCTGGCCGAGCAGGTCAACCTGGTCCGCGTTCCGACCTACCAGATGAAGAAGGTCCGCGAGGTCCGCGAGACCGAGCGCACGCTGCGCAAGGAACTCGGCCGCTCGCCCGAGCGCCAGGAGATCAGCGCGCGGCTGGACGTCTCGATCAAGAAGGTCGACCAGGTGCTGCAGGTGCACTCCAAGGAGACCTCGATCGACGACACCGTCGGGAAGGACAAGAAGACCCCGGTCTCTGACTTCCTGACCGATCCCGACGACGAGAGCCCGGAGGAGAACCTGCTCAAGCGCGAGGGGACGACCCTCGTCGCCCAGGCCCTGCACTTCCTCTCCGACCAGGAGCAGGTCGTGATCCGGCACCGCTTCGGCCTCGAGGGCTGCCCGATCCTGACGCTCAAGGAGATCGGCGAGAAGATGGGGGTCAGCCGCGAGCGCGTGCGGCAGATCGAGACCCAGGCCAAGCAGCGGCTGCGCCGGATCTTCAACCGGCCGCGGTCGTCGGCCGCCAAGTCCGCCAAGCCGGACCCGGCCGTGAAGGCCAAGGGCTCGAAACGCCGCTCGTAGCGCGGCGCCGCGACCTCCCCGCGACCCAGCCGAGTCCGGCCGCCGCGCCCGGCCGCCGCGTCCCACCGCACCGTCCCGCGCGAATCCGTCGAGACCCGCCCCGGTTCGCCGCGTGCCGGGGTTAGAATCCCCCCGGCACCCGCCGCGTGCCGGGGACACATGGGTCGTTCCTCGTCGATTGCCGACCTCGCGCTCAAGCTCTTCGCCGCCGACAGCCGGGAGGAGATCCTCGCGGCGTGGTGCGCCGCCGCCGAGCCCCCGGCCGACCTGGCCGCGCTGAGCGATCCCCCGGCCGCGCGCCTGGCCGTCGTGCTGCGGCGGCGCGAGGGGCGCTGGGACGCCGTGGCGGCCCCGCCGGTCCCGCTGGGACCGCTGCGCCGCGAGCCGGTCGCCCTCTCGCTCGCCGACGAGCGGCTCGACGCCCGCGACGACCTGCTCTGGTCGCTCGGCCAGCGCGAACAGCTGGTCTGGCCGCTCTCCGCCGGCGACGCGGGAGTCCTGGTGCTGGCGCGGGCCGCCGGTCCCTACGCGTTCGACGACCTGGTGGCGCTGGCCGAGCCGGTCGAGCTGCTC